>NZ_JBXWOP010000020.1:0-117280 GCF_059610965.1 Ruegeria sp. CDSB136 | reverse complement strand
GCCACCGAGAAGGCTCTGGGCCGCGCGCATATCACCTGCAACAAGAACGGCGTGCCATTTGACCCGGAAAAGCCGACGATCACGTCGGGCATCCGTCTGGGCAGCCCCGCCGGCACCACCCGCGGCTTTGGCGAGGTCGAATTCCGCCAGATCGCGGACTGGATCATCGAGGTCGTCGACGGTCTGGCCGCCAATGGCGAAGACGCCAACAGCGCGGTCGAGGCCAAGGTCAAAGCCGAAGTCGCAGACCTCTGCGCCCGATTCCCCATCTACCCGAACCTGTAAGACGAAGGACCCGAACCCATGAGCTTTCATTCCATTGAACAGGCCCCCGCCCGCCTGAACCGCAGCGAACTGGCCGTCCCCGGCAGCCAGCCCGGCATGTTCGAAAAGGCGGCCAAGTCCGATGTGGACGTCGTCTTTCTTGATCTGGAAGACGCAGTCGCACCAGACGAAAAGGAACAGGCGCGCAGGAACATCATCGAGGCGCTGAACGATATCGACTGGGGCAACAAGACCATGTCGGTGCGGATCAATGGTCTGGACACTCACTATATGTACCGCGATGTGGTGGATGTGGTCGAACAGGCTGGAGAGCGGCTGGACCTGATCATGATCCCCAAGGTTGGCACCGCCGCTGATGTCTATGCCGTCGACATGATGGTCACGCAGATAGAAGACGCAAAAGGTTACAAGAAACGGATCGGTTTCGAACATATCATCGAAACCGCGCTGGGAATGCAGAATGTCAGCGAGATTGCAGCAGCCTCGAAACGCAACGAAAGCCTGCATTTCGGGGTCGCGGATTATGCGGCTTCGACCCGCGCACGGACCACGATCATTGGTGGCGTGAACCCGGACTATTCGGTTCTGACCGATCCTGACGCCGGGGCCAACCGGGCAACGCATTGGGGTGACATGTGGCACTATGCATTGGCGCGCATGGTCGTGGCGGCCCGTGCAAATGGTCTGCGCCCCATCGACGGGCCATTTGGGGACTTCCAGGACCCCGAGGGATACAAGGCCGCCGCCAAGCGCGCCGCTGTTCTGGGTTGCGAAGGAAAATGGGCCATCCACCCCAGCCAGATCGCACTTGCGAACGAGGTGATGTCGCCCGGTGATGCCGAAGTGACAAAGGCCCAGCGCATTCTGGAAGCCATGGCCGAAGCCGAAGCTGCCGGAAAAGGCGCGGTTTCGCTGGATGGCCGGCTGATCGACTATGCCTCGATCCGGCAGGCCGAAGTGATGGTGGCGAAAGCCCGTCAGATCGCCGCTGCCTGACGCCACTAAATTCAGGTCTCACTTCGGACCTCCACGCATCCGCCAATAAGATCGCATTGGCGGATGCAAGCCCGGTCCCAATCTCCACGCAGACAGGCGAACAGACGCGGCTCAACGTTTCGGAAATGTGCGGCCTGACGCCTGACAATTCCGGAAGCTTCAAAACCTGACCAGGTCAAGGATTCGGGATTCCGCCCGCTGGCGGTCGTCAGTTCAATCTGGCCTCCAACACGACCGAACGCACGTACCCACCCGAGCCATCGAACCATTTGGAAGGCACGACATTGCTCAGATCCCGCCTGCCGCGCTGCTCATACTGAAATTGGGCGAAAGCCTTGTTGCCTTTGCCGTGCGTCGTGTTGGGTTTAGACGGCAACCAGTTTGTGTATTTGACCGGCTCACCACTATACCAGCGCCAGCCGATTATTGCATTGCCTTCACCGGGGTCCTTTCTGAAACCGAAATACGGCCCCGCCTTGTAACTGTAATTCGTCCTGCTGTCGTATCCGACATCAAAAAAGGACGGGTCATTGGCAATCATGCGAACAATAAACGCATTCTCTTCGGCTGACGTTATTGCGGCAAGATCGACACCGCATTTCTGGGCTTCGCCGCGAGCATTCCGAATGTTGCCCGAGAAAACCATCACAATGTAAAGGCTGTCGCGAAACGTACCGTAGATGCTCTTTCTCAGCCCAAGACAGCCCAGGATCGACGTGATTTCTTCAGATTCGCCGAGCAACTTTAGCTCTTCGACGTTCTGGCGAACTGCGAACGGGTTGCTGATGAAACTGTCGTCCGCCCCTTTTTGCAAACCGATCCCCAGACTGGCCAGCACGGCAAGATCTACGTATCCGGTCTGCACAAAACCATTCTCTGCCTGAAAAGACCGTATTCCAGCGCGTGTCCTTGGGCCAAAAGCGCCATCGGGCGTCCCAACATCAAAACCTGCTTTATTGAGTTCTTGCTGCAAACGCATTTTCATCTCTCGATCCGGCAGCAACATGTCTTCCAACACACCGATACGCCCATCTTTTTTGACCCAATTTGGTGTTATTTCGGCCATACGGTTCAGCACTTCCGGTTCGGCAATCGACGCCGCGCGGTATTTCTGGCTAATCAGACTCCAGCCCCGCATCGTGTTGACCGTCATCGCTGCTTCCATTTCGTCTTTGCGAGTTACAGTCGGTGCCAACGGAACAGGTGTAGCGGGTGCCTGTAATGCCGCCGTTTCCAGGCCAGGGACCAGAAAAATGTCCTGACCCGGAAGCGATCCATAGATGAAAGGCTCTTGAAAACCGTCCGTCAGTTCAAACACCCGGTCTCTTACCCGGCGGAACATCTTGCCCAGCTCCAACCCCGGCTGTTCGATATGCTCCAAAAGCGCCTGCGCGTAAGGGCTGTTCCGGCCTTCGCCATCCTGCGCCAGTGTGCCCCCGCGGGCGGCATATCCAACAACCACACCGCCCGGTTCCACCGCAGCCAGCCCGCGCCCGACCGACCGGGTCGCCGAAACGCGTGTCATCTGCGCCAGGAAAGGATTGTTCCGACAGGCGTCGACCAGCACGATTTTCAGCCCGGGGGCATCTGCAATGGCGTTCACGATCGCATCCAGACGAATGGCCTCGAACTCGACGTCCCGATCGCTTTTCAGCGTTGCGTTTACCGGTATAAGGTAGTTCGTGTTTTCGATCTCGATCCCGTGGCCGGCAAAATAAACCAAGGCCACGTCAGCGGCCGCGGCGGTTTCCGCAAAGTCGCGCAGTGCGATGCGCATACCGTTGTAGTCGAGGTTCAGGCTTTCGGTGACTTCAAACCCAATGCGCCTGAGAGATGCCGAGATATCTTTGGCGTCATTGGCCGGGTTACTCAAGTCCGATACATGCTGATACGCGGAATTACCGACTACAAGCGCGACCCGGTTTTCCAGGGCTTCAAGCCGCAATGGCATCAGCAGGACAAGCAGGCCAAAGGACAGAAGCCAGATGCCAGTTCTCCAACAGCGACCAGAAGACATGCGCACTCACCCGAACTCATTCAAACAGCGCTGAGGACTTTAGCACAACTCTGCTCAACCTCAGAATCCGCCAGGCAACGGGACACAGACGCGTCCCAAACTGGACTCTGACTTAGATCATGCTTACCGTTGCTTTTGAATGTTCTGTTTTATTAAGGGTTTACTGCGCGAGGCTTCGGGTGCCGTCGATCAGGGTTACAAAATTCGCACTGTTGTTCACGCTGGCACTGCCGGTGTTTTTTGACACTGGCGCTTTGGCGGCAAGTGAAGAACAAGTCACCAACGGGTCCAACGACGTTGTGTTTATCCCCCCTGAGATTGGTGCGCCCGGAGACCGAATGGGGGCCGGCACACGCGGCACACTTTCGGGCGATGACACAGAAATGCTGACGTTGTTGGTGCCGGAAGGTGGCGGCCTGACAACTCTTTCATCCCCCCCATTGGTCTGGCGTTTGGTGCACGGCCACCGGGGAAACCTGATCATCGGCCTCAATCCACTTGGATCATTGGGCGTGGAGTTGCAATTACAGGGCCCATTCCCACCCGGCGACTACGGGCTGGATCTTGGCAGGTCCGATTACACGCTGGAAACCGGCCGCATCTACGAATGGCATGTGGCGCTGATCGACCAGCAATCCGGCGCTGTTCTGGAGCGTGCGACAGCTTTGATCGAGCGGTTTCCGGATCAGATGAAGGCTCAGAACCCCGCGGCGGCAGGTCTTTGGTTCGACGCGCTTGCGCAACTGGTTGAAATTGGCCTCAGCGGTCGCGTGAGGGCCACTGACGCAACCGGGTTCGGGCAGCTTCTAGAAACAGCCGGTGTGGGCCGTTGAAATCAGAAGGTCAAAGGCAGACATGGCTGAGACCGTCGATGCTGATGCCAGTCTGGCAAAGCTGGGCACTGGTCGGCTTGATCACCCTTGTTGTCGGAGGTCTATTGGTCGAGTTGCGGTTGAAGGGTCTGCTTGAGCCTCTCCAACGTGCCCAATACGACTGGACCACGTCGGTGCTGGCAACCTCTGAACAAACGAAAGATGTCCTTCTTGTCGCCATTTCCGACGACGATCTCGGGCAATGGGGTTGGCCAGTCCCCGACGCGCAGATCGCACAGCTGACGGAAACCTTGCTGGCTGCCGGCGCGACCGCAGTCGGGATCGATATATACCGGGATGTTCCTGCGGGCGATGGCCGGGACAGGCTGATCAATATACTGAACGATCCCAGAGTTGTCGTGATCTCGAAACTGGCCGACGCAGGCGGGACAGGTATCGACGCACCCGCAGGGGCAAAAACCGGGTTTTCGGACATTCCGATTGATCCCGATGGCGTCGTTCGGCGCGCCCTTCTGCTGGTCAACACGCCGGATGGGATCGCAGTGTCGCTGTCAATGGAACTGGCGGCGATTTTTTCATCAAGACCCACATTGCAAAGCGCCCCGGATAACCCACGTTTTCTGGCCTTTGGGACAACGACCGCAGAGCCATTGGCCGAAGGGCAGAACTTGTTTCGCAATGCCGATGCTGCTGGTTATCAGATCATGATCGATTATCTGAATGATCTTCCGATTGCACACCGAGTCCCCGCAGCAGATGTACTGGCTGGGAAAGAGCTGGCGCAATTCGACGGAAAGACGGTCATCATCGGTGTTACCAGCCACTCGGTTAAGGACTATTTTTCGACCCCTCTCAATCGGGCAACCGGGGCCAGTTTCACTTTCGGCGCGGAAGTTCACGCAGCCATTGCGCAACAGTTGATCGACTATTCGAATGGTTCGCGTTCTCCGTTGGGCTCTCTGAGCGACCTTGCCTCTTCTATCATCATCCTGCTTTCAACATTTGCCGGCGCATGTGTGGCTGTATTCGTTCGAATGACTTCGCGGGCCATCGGTTTGGCGACGGTTGGCGGGGCGGTCTTGTTTGTCGGTCTGTCCGCCCATCAAGCGGCAGCCCTGCTGGCGCCTGCAGCGACCACGTTGTTGGGCTGGTCTATTGGGTTTCTCATCGGGTTCGCCGTTATCGCCGGAATTTCACGCAACCAAAGACGCGCCATCGTTCAGGTGTTTTCATCACACCTGTCCGAGGAGCTTTCCGCCGAAATATGGCAGCAGCGAAAAAGACTGCTGTCCGGTGGCAAGCCAAGATCCCGCCGTCTATTCGTCACCGCACTGCTGGCCGATATCGAAGGTTCAACGCGGATCGGAAATTCGATGGATGCGGAAGATTTCATGGTGTGGGTATCGCGCATATTGGACAGGTTGGGTGAAATCGCACGCGAACATGGCGGATTTGTCGAAAAGTTCACCGGAGATGGAATCCTCGTCGTATTCGGCGCTCCGATACCAAGCGAGACAGAAAGCCAACGGCAGGTCGACGCCCGGTCAGCCTTGAAATGCGCGCGCGCCATGCGTCAGGCCGCGATCGCGCTGAACGCAGAATTGAACGATCAGCCGAAATACAATCTGCGAATTGCACTGAACAGCGGCGAGGCTTTGGGCGGAACGCTGGGCGTGAGCGGCTCGCTGCACTACAACGTCATTGGTGACACAATCAACGTGGCCGCAAGACTGGAAAGCTGGACAAAGTCCCTTGATCGCGACAGCGGCGGGTTCCGCCCTGTGTGCATGACCATGGCCACTGCGCGCACCATTGACCCCAATCGTGATTGGCCCGTGCTGTCCTCATTCCTTCACGACGATGGGATTACCGATATTCAGGTCGTCGCCGTCGAAATGGAATAATGAGTACGGCCTTCTGAAAAATGTTCCGTGCTGGCAGAGCGTCGTGGGCACTCAACCTCCGCAATTGCATTGGTGCCTGCGCACCCCTCCACGGAAACAAGGGCATTACTGAACGCAGGGGGGCCAGGCTGTCTTTTGCACACAGGACTTTCCGCGATTTCAAACGCCAGCGGATTGCCCTTGGAGGGGGCATAGCGACGAAACGTTTTGTGTGAAGAACAAATGTCGGTATGACGATTTTCAGCAAACCCAAACTGCGTTAAGATGGTCAAGCAAAGCATTGAATTTTTAACACTCTGTGTCGCAACGTCTCACTCCAACAAGCGAACAGTCTCGCCCGTTTCCAGCGCCTTCTGGGCGGCAAGCCCCATCTTCACGGCCCAGATACCATCATGCAAACTCACATCCGGGCCCGCCTTTTTGCCGCGTAACAGATCCAGGAACCCCTTGTGCTGGTAGAATGTCGAACCGTTGTGATCCCCCGCTGCCAGAAGACGGGGATCGACGGGGATTTCCTGCGCGACAGGTCCCTTCGGATCCCGCGGACTTAGAATAACCTGCGGCACCGGCGGCTCGCCCAGATGCTTTGGCCAGAACCGGCCCGGTCCCGGCACCAGCGCCTCGATTTTGGCCTTCGGGCCCACGGCCGAGATTTCTTCCTGATAGCGAGAGCCTTCCGCAAACATGCACAATTCCAGCAAGGCTCGTGCGCCATTGGCAAAGTCGACAAGCACATAGCCGTGATCAAGAATATCAGGCACCTCACCGTCATAGCTCTCGTTCAGATGGTTTACGGCCTGTCCGCCGCTGGCCGAAATTCGCACCGGGTCAGAGTGCAGGATCAGGCGCATCAGGTCGAAGAAATGGCAACATTTCTCGACAAAGGTTCCACCAGTGTTGCGATTGAACCGGTTCCAGTTGCCGACCTTCTCCAGAAACGGAAAGCGATGTTCACGGATCGTCAACATACGGACCCCACCCGTTTCCTCGATCTTCTCAATCAGCGCAGCTATGGGCGGCATATAGCGATACTCCATCGCTACCCAGATCGGATGCGGATAATCGCGCTGCAGACGCTCCATTCGCGCCGCATCCTGCGGGTCGGTGAACAGGGGTTTTTCTACCAGCAGCGGCAGCGGACGGATCTGAGCGATCTTGCAGATCTGCTCGACATGCAGGTGGTTTGGGCTGGCGATAACCAGGCAGTCCAGCTCATTGACCGCCAGCAACTCCTGCACGGACCCCGACAGAACCGCATCCGGCGCGATGGTTTTCGCGGCATTTGTCATTGCCGGGTCAGGTTCGAAAATCGCCGCAACGCGCGCGCCTTCCAACAAGCCGATATTGTGCAGGTGTTCCTGCCCCATCATGCCGCATCCGATCAGCCCGTAATTGATGACCCGGGTCATGCGCGTTTCCTTTTACTTCAAACGTTGGACATAGGTGGCCCGATCGGGATCGAACCATGTTTTTGAGAACTCAACGGGCGCCGCCCCTTCAGACCAGCTGAACCGCTCGATATACCCTACGATCTGACCGGCGGGCTTGGTAAAGTCAGGTGGTGTCCAGTCGGGCAGCGCACCGACCGAAACCCGGTCCTCGGCCCGGGTGATCCAGAACCCCAAATGGTGCTGGTAGTAGCGGTAGAGAGAATCCGACAGCAGGTTGCGATCAATCCGACCGGCTGATTCGTCCAGCCAGATTTCCTCGACCGCGATAATTGTGTCATTCAGATAACGCATCCGGCGCACGCGGGACCCGGTTTCGGCGGTACCAAAATTTGGCAGATCAGACGGCTTGCGCAGATAGTCGACCGACAGGATATCCGCCCGCGGCAGGCCGCCCCCTTCGGGCAGTTCCAGCCGGAACATCGCGTAAACGCTGTTCTGGGTTCCCGTCTCGCGAACATAGTTTCCCGAACCCTGAATGCGTTCCAGCATCCCCTTTTTCTCAAGCTCCGATAGCGATTTTCGCAGCGTCCCGACCGAGACCTGAAGTTCGGCCGCCATATCCCGTTCGGGCGGCAGGCGTTCCCCGTCGATAAGACGGCCCGCCGCAATATCGCGGATCAGAAGTTCCGCGATCTGAACATAGATCGGCAATGCGTTTGGGTTTCGGCTGGTTGGGGACACGTCTGGCGCTTCATTCGGTCGCAGGAAAAATTGATACACTATTGATCTACATCAATGCGGTTGCTACGCAAGAGGAAAGTGGAAACCGCGCGGAGAACGACTTAGATGACCATCGTCCCCATCACTTCGCCCGATCTGGACGCGGCAGAAGTATCGTGGTTCGCGGCGCTGTGCTCGGACGATTATCAGTTTCTGGGCGTGCCGGATGGCAATCTGCGGTCCAGCTGGGAGCATTGCTCCGGCATCGTGAAAGAAGCTGAAGCGCAAGGGTTTCGAAACATTCTGTGCCCCTCGTCCTATCAGGTCGGGCAGGACACGCTGAGCTTTGTGGCGGGCTGTGCACCAATCACAGATAGGATCAATTTGCTGGCCGCGGTTCGCTGTGGCGAAATGCAGCCAATCATGCTGGCTCGTACCATCGCAACGCTGGATCACATGCTGAAGGGGCGGCTGACGGTCAATATCATCTCGTCCGATTTTCCCGGCGAAAAGGCTGAAAGCGCCTATCGTTATCAGCGCTCTCGCGAGGTGGTGGAAATTCTGAAACAGGCCTGGACCCAGGATGAGATCAATCATGCGGGCGAAGTCTATAACTTCTTGGGCCTGACGACCGATCCGGCCAGGCCCTATCAGACCGGTGGTCCGTTGCTGTACTTCGGCGGCTATTCTCCGTCGGCCCTGGAACTTTGCGGCGAGCACTGTGACGTCTATCTGATGTGGCCGGAAACCAAGGATCAACTGGCCGAACGGATGAAAGCCGTCCATGCGGTCGCCGAGAACTACAACCGAACACTGGATTACGGCCTGCGCGTGCACATGATCGTCCGCGATACCGAGGCCGAAGCGCAGGAATACGCGGACTACATCGTCTCGAAACTCGACGATGAATATGGGCGCGCCATTCGTGAACGCGCGCTGGATGCAACCTCTCTGGGTGTGGCGCATCAGGCCAAGAACCGCGATCTGGCGGATGAATACGGCTATGTCGAGCCCGGTCTGTGGACTGGCGTTGGCCGCGCAAGGTCCGGTTGCGGAGCCGCGCTGGTCGGGTCGACCGATCAGGTTTTGTCCAAGATCGAAGAGTATCAGAAGATGGGCATCCGCGCGTTCATCTTCTCGGGTTATCCGCACATGGATGAAGCCAGGCACTTTGGCGCCCGCGTTTTGCCCAACCTGAAAACCTGCTCGCTTCCCGAAGAATACGGGCGCGTGCCAAAGACGACCCCGGCCACACCGCTGGGCAACGGAGTTCGCCGCTGATGCAACGTGTAAAACTATCGGACACGCTGGAATTGAGCCGCCTTGTCTACGGAATGTGGCGGCTGGGCGATGACAGTGATACTTCGGCGGACCATGTCGAAGCCAAGATCCAGTCCTGCCTGGATCAGGGCATCACCACCTTCGATCAGGCTGACATCTATGGCGGCTACGCAGCCGAAGCTGTGCTGGGTGCTGCGCTGCGTGCCAATCCCGGCCTGCGCCAGCGGATGGAAATCGTTACCAAATGCGACATCGTCGCACCTGTCGGGCGGTATTCGGATGCGAAGGTCAAATACTATGACACCTCGCGCGCGCATATCCTGCAGTCGGTAGACACCTCGCTTTCGGAAATGGCCATCGACCATATCGACTTGCTGCTGATCCACCGCCCCGACCCGCTGATGGACCATCATGAAACCGGCGAAGCACTGGATGAAGTTGTCACCAGCGGCAAAGTGCGCGCGGTCGGCGTGTCCAACTTTCGACCTTGGGACTGGACACTGTTGCAATCTGCGATGAAGACCAAACTGGCCACCAACCAGATCGAGATTTCTTTAGGCGAGATCAGCCCCTTCACCAATGGCGATCTGGCGTTCCATCAGCAGCATGGGCAACCGGTCATGGCGTGGTCGCCGTTGGGCGGCGGAATGTTGATGGCCGGGAACCCTCCGGTCGGAGTAGTGGCAGACGAAATCGCGCAAGAGTTCGGGGTGGACCGGGCCGCTGTGGCGGTGGCTTTCCTGCTGGCGCATCCGGCGGGCATTCTGCCGGTGCTGGGCACCAACAACCTGGAACGGATCAAGCGCATCTCGGACGCACTGAAGGTCAATCTGGATCGTGAAAGCTGGTTCCGCCTGTACGAGGCGGCGCTGGGGCATGAGGTACCATGATGAACGCAATTTCAAAGGACCTGACCCGCACCTTCGTCCCGCACAAGGACGACACCCGCACCCTGCGCGACGCCTTTGGCCGTTTTGCCACCGGTGTTACCGTCGTCACCTGTGACAGCAAAGACGGACCGATATGCATCACGGCGAACAGCTTCTCGTCCTTGTCACTGGATCCGCCTCTGATCATGTGGGCTGCAGACCGCAATTCGCGCCGGTTCCCCTATTTCCACAAGGCGCGGCATTTCACCGTTCACGTGTTATCGTCTGAACAGGACGCACTTTGCTTTGGCTGTTCCAAGGACGCCCATGCGCTGCGTGACATCCGGCATGAGCGTTGCTCAAACGGAACGCCGCTGTTGCCGGATTGTCTGGCACGTTTTGAATGCGAGCAGCACGCCTATCACGATGCAGGCGATCACGTGATCGTGGTGGGCAAAGTCCTGAAGGCCAGCATGAGCGACGGAGACGCACTGACCTTCTATGCCGGAAAACTCGGCCAATTCGCGAAGAAATAAGCGCGTTCTGACGACTGCGGGACGAACCCGCAGCTGAACTTGGGAGGATCCGCATGGGCGGACTGGCATCGGTGCTTGCACCGATTGCATTCGTGAACGAAACCGTGCTGCGTCTGGGCCGCGCGGTTGGCGTTGTTGCGATTGCATTGATGGTGATCGCAATCCTGATTCAGGTGTTCTTCCGATATGTCCTGGGCAACGCTCTGCCCTGGCCGGATGAAGCCGCCCGGTTCTGCATGCTCTGGATGACCGGCCTGATGGCTCCGACGGCTTTTCGGCGTGGCGGCTTCGTGGCGATTGACATGTTGCAACGGTTCTTGCCACGCCTGCTGGGCCAGTCCCTCAATCTGTTCTTGTTGCTGATCTCGCTGATCGTCCTGCTGGTCGCCGTCAATATCGGCTGGTCTGAAGTCACAGGCTTTGGCGGCAGATTTGCCACTGCTGCTTTGTACCTGCCAACATCGTTCGGTTTCGATGAATGGTACCGTATTCCCCGCAGTTGGATGATGGCCTCGCTGCTGGTGGGGATCATCCTGCTGATCTCGGTGAATATCGAGCTGATCCTGCGATCCCTGATCACCATGCTGGGCGGCGCACATCTTCTGCCGGAAATTCCCGAAGCAGCCGTGGGGGCCGAATAGATGCTGATCTGGTTCCTGCCCACTTTCCTTGTTTTCCTGTTGATCGGCCTACCGGTCTTTTTCGCACTGCTGGCCGCGCCGGGTATCCTGCTGTGGCTCAACGGCCAAACGAATGACATTACGCTGCTTTATCGCAATGTCTATAATGGCATGGACAGCTTTCCCCTGATGGCCATCCCCTTCTTCATGCTCGCCGGAGAGCTGATGAACCGGGGCGGCATCACTATTCGCCTTGTCGAGTTCTCGCAGGCCCTGATGGGGCACCTGCGCGGTGGACTGGCACATGTGAATGTGCTGAGCTCGATCCTGTTCGCCGGCCTCTCGGGCTCTGCCGTGGCCGACACATCCGCCTTGGGGTCAATGCTGATCCCAGCGATGGAGAAACAGGGCTATACCCGCAAATTCGCCGCGGCGATTACGGCGGCCAGTTCGGTTATCGGGCCGATCATCCCGCCCTCGGGCATCATGATCATCTATGCCTATGTCATGGGTGAAAGCGTCGCCGCCCTGTTTCTGGCCGGAATTGTACCCGGGATCATGGTCGGCGTCGGTCTGATGGTGATGATCAAGTTCATGGCTGATCGCTATGATTTCCCGGTCGCCAGCCGGAAATACACCTGGGATGAACGCCGCCAGGCCAGCCTCAAGGCGTTCTTTCCGCTGATGACACCCGTGATCATTCTCGGCGGCATTCTGGGCGGCATCTTCACGCCGACCGAAGCCGCTGCTGTCGCGGTCGGCTATGCGTTCATCATCGGTTTTTTCGTCCTGCGCACGCTGACACTGAAGGAAGTGCCTGAGGTTCTCAGTAATGCGGGCATGACCTCGGCCGTTGTGTTGCTGCTGGTCGGCGCCGCGATGGCATTCAAGACGGTGGTCAGCCTCAGCCACGCGCCCGAACAGCTGGCCTCGCTGATCCTCAGCCTGTCCGAAAATCCGTTGATCCTGCTGTTTCTGATCAACCTGCTTCTGTTCATCGTCGGCATGTTTCTGGATGCAGGTCCCGCGATCATCATCCTTGGCCCGATCCTTGGCCCCATCTTCACCAGCCTAGGCGTCGACCCGATCCACTTTGCCATCATCATGAGCGTCAACCTGACTGTTGGTCTCGCCACGCCACCCATGGGGCTGGTACTGTTCGTGGCCGCCGCCGTGTCGCGGGAACGGGTCGAAACCATCGCCAAGGCGATCCTGCCGTTTCTGGCGGTCGAAATCATAGTGATCTTCCTGATCACCTATATCCCCGCACTATCCATGACGATCCCGAGGATAACGGGATTTGCAAACTGACTGAGTACCACAGGGAGGAAACGCATGCTCAGACAATTCATCAAAACCGCTGCGGTGGCCACATCGCTTGTGGCCGCGTCCGCCATGGCCGCTGTGGCCGCAGACTATACACTGCGGGCAACTGCGAACTCGAATGAAAACGACGAAGACTATGACGGCCTGATCGTTTTCAAGAACTATGTCGAGGCGGCTTCGAACGGCGCTATCGAGGTCGAGTTGTTCATCGGCACGCAGCTGTGTTCGAACGGCGCGGAATGCCTGCAGGGCGTGGCTGACGGCACTATCGACATCTACATTTCCACTTCCGGCGGGGCCTCGGGCATCTTCCCATATGTGCAGGTTCTGGACCTGCCCTACCTGATGGCCGATGACCGGATTGCCGAGCATGTGCTCTCCGGTGACTTCACCCGCACCATGCGCAACATGGCGCTGGAAGACTCGGGCGGCGCGATCCGCCTTATGACCATCGGCAACACCGGTGGCTGGCGCAACTTCGCCAACACACAGCGCCGCATCGCCGAGCCTGCCGATATGGAAGGTCTGAAAATCCGTACCGTGGTAGCAGACCTGCCGCAGGAACTGGTGAAAGCACTGGGTGCATCCCCTACGCCGATCCCGTGGCCTGAGCTGTTTACCAGCTTCCAGACCGGCGTTGTTGAGGGCTCGAAGAATGGCATCACGGACATCATGGGCATGAAATTCCCTGATGCGGGTCTGCAATTCGTCACGCTGGATGGCCACGCCTACATGGGCGCGCTGTGGTGGATGAACAACGCCAAGTTCCAGGAAATGCCCGAGGACCTGCGCCGCGTGGTTGTCGACGGCTTCTATGCGCTGCAGCAGGCCACCTTTGCCTCGCCCAAGCGCAAGTCGATTCAGGCTTATGAGGATTTCGTCGCCGGTGGCGGTGATCTCTATGTCCTGACGCCGGACCAAAAGGCTGCGTTCAAGGAAGCCGCAACTCCGGTCTATGAGTGGTTCCAGTCCAACGTGGCCCGTGGTGACGAGATCTTTGGTGCGCTGACCGACGCGGTTGCCGCGGCTGAGGCCGACGTGAACGCGTCACGTGACGCGGATCTGAACTAATCTGGCGGGTCGGGCCTGTGGCCCGGCCCTCACCGAAACGGGTACATCCACCCTTTGTAATCGTTCACCAGAACATGCGCCCTTTCGATCTGCTCCGGCGACATTTTCTTGACCACTTCCTCAAGGCTGATCGCCGCGTCGGGATCACCGCCAATGGCGCTGAGCGTGTACCACATGTAGGCCCGCACCAGATCGGGCGCGGGCATGCCAAGACCCAGCTCATAGTACCAGCCCACACCAGACTGCGCCCCGGGATGCCCTTTCATCGAGGCGCGCAGGTACCATTCGAACGCCCGTTCGTAATCCTGCGCGACTCCAAGACCCAACCCGTACATCACACCGATCAACTCTTCGGCTTCGGCATTGCCCGATCGGGCGGCCGGCAACAATTCCTCGCGCGCAGCTTCGAACTCTCCCGCCTCCATCATGTCGCGGGCCTGTTCCAACTCGGCCAGCGCAGGCGTCGCAAGACAGAAAAGGGCAAATACAAACTGGCGCATGGGGTGGCTGCTCTCCTTTGGGGCGGGATGGCGGCAGCGCAGGACTTGCCGCGCCCTTTGACCGACGATGACTTCATTTCTTTTGATATGAAACAGGCCGCCATTGGTCATCAACTGTTTTACGATCCAATCCTGTCAGGCAACCGGAACATCGCCTGCGCCCATTGCCACCATCCGGATTTCGGCACGTCTGACGGGTTATCGTTGGGTATTGGTGAGGGCGGACAAGGGCTGGGACCGAAGCGTACCCCCGGAACCGGAGCCGACAGAATCCGCAAACGTATCCCGCGCAATTCTCCGGGCCTGTGGAACCTTGGCGCGAAAGACATTCACACGGTTTTTCACGATGGACGGCTCAGTGTTTCCGAAATCTACGGCAACGGCTTCAACTCCCCTGCGCAGGAATGGCTGCCGGAGGGGTTGAACTCCCTTCTGGCCGCGCAGGCGCTTTTTCCGCTGACATCACAATTCGAAATGGCCGGGAACGTAGCTGAAAATCAGGTCACCGGAGCGGTACATGACCGGATCGACAAAGGCTGGCCGATCCTAGCCAAGCGTGTTCGTACCGAGCCTCGGTATGGCCCTGCCATGGTCGCGGCCTTCGATGAAATCGAAACCACCGAAGAAATCACGATCATCCACATCGCCAATGCGCTGGCGGCTTTCATGGCCATCGAATGGCGCAGCACGGACAGCCCGTTCGACCAATTTCTGGCGGGCGATGCCGATGCCCTTTCACTTAAGCAGAAAAACGGCATGAGCCTGTTTTATGGAAAGGCAAAATGCGCCACCTGCCATTCCGGGCCTTTAATGTCAGATCAGAAGTTTCACGCGTTGGGCCTGCCACCCTTCGGACCCGGCCGCACCCGACAGTGGGATCCTTTTGTGCGCGACGTCGGCCGAATGGGAGAAAGTGACCGGCTGGAGGACGCCTACCGTTTCCGCACCCCGATGCTGCGCAACGTTGCCCTGACCGCACCCTACGGCCATAACGGCGCATTCCCGGACGTTGAAAGCATGATCCGCCATCATCTGGACCCACAAACCAGTCTGGCGAACTGGACACGCGACATGGCGGCCCTGCCCCCGGTTCCCTGGCTTCAGGATGCGGACTTTGTCGTTTGGGACGACCGGTTTGAAATGGAACGTCAGCGCAAAAAGATCGACATTGCCCAAGTCACATTGACCGACGCGGAAATCGACAACTTAGTGGCCTTTCTACATTCCTTGACAGGTGCCGGCGTAGACACGCCGCCCTTTGGCGTACCAGCAGGGTTCGTTCCCTAGTTGATCTAACTCAAGGCATATAAGGGGTTCTCAGGGTCTAGACGCGGCGGCTCCCGGACCATAGCGGCACAGCATCATATCGACGCTGCTTTCGATGGTTTCGGTCATTTCCGCGTGGCTGAGCACGCCGCCACTGAACATCATGGGCCAGAACGCCTTTGCCTTGATCAGTCCGATAAATTCTTTACCTGCCTGATCAGCGTCTTCGATCTGCAACTGACCGTCCTCGGCGGCGTCTTTCAGCATGGCGATGAATGTCGAGGTCTTGTCCAGCTTGCCCTGTGCCGCCGCCGCCAGATCCGGGTTGCGCAAAGTTTCGCTGATAATCATCCGCGACATCGCGATCACGTCCGGGCGCATCAGAATACGGCCCTCAGCCCAGGCCAGATCCGTCAACTGCTCGCGAATATCGCGCCCCGGCTGATACCGGATCTCCAGAACCTCGGCAAAACGGCCGGACAGTTCGGCTACAATTGAACGAAAGAGATTTTCCTTACTTTCAAAGTACTTGTAAAGCGTGCGCTTTGACACTTCGGCCCGCGCCGAAATGCGATCCATACTGGCAGAAGCAAAGCCCTTATCTTGAAACTCGGCCACGGCGGCCTCAATGATCTGGGCGTATTTGGACTCATTCGGTGAATTGCATTCGTTCATGTTCCACCTATAGACCCATCACGTCCGGCCGGTCAAACAACAGTGTAAACTTGAGAGTTTACACAAGCTGATTTGACACTTAAGGTAAACGCGCCAGTTTACCGATTCAGGTATCCAGCCCAACAGGAGAACCCCTCATGGCTCTGACATTGAAGTTAAACGGTGAAACCCACACGGTCGACGCCGAACCCGGCACGCCTCTGCTCTGGGTGATCCGGGACGAACTCAAGCTGACCGGCACCAAGTTCGGGTGCGGTGTCGCATCGTGCGGTGCCTGCACCGTACACGTGAACGGCGAACCAGTTCGTTCGTGCCAGACCTTTGTAGAAGACATTGAAGACGCAGAAATCACCACAATTGAAGCCGTTGGCGACGGAAAGATCGGCGCAGCAGTGCAACAAGCCTGGGTCGAACTGGACGTGGTCCAGTGCGGTTATTGCCAGTCCGGTCAGGTGATGTCGGCGGTCGGACTTCTGTCAGAAAACCCAAAGCCCAGTGTCGAAGAGATTGATGACTACATGTCCGGCAACGCCTGCCGTTGCGCCACTTACCAACGCATCCGCGCCGGTATTCAGCGCGCTTCTGAAATTCTGGAGGCCTGATCCATGACCATCAACACTTCTCGCCGTGGATTTCTGAAAGGCGCTGCTGCCGCTGGTGCCGTCCTGCTGGTTGGCGCCCGCCCCGATGGCGTTCTGGCTGCGGCCTCATCCGAGACTGCGCAGTTCAACCCGTTCGTGAAAATTGACGCCGATGGCACCGTGACCGCCATCGTCAAGCACTTTGAAAAGGGTCAGGGCCCTGCAACCGGTCTGCCAACGCTGATCGCCGAGGAAATCGGCCTGACCATGGATCAGATCGAATACGAGTTCGCGCCCTCTGATCCGAACGTCTACAACAACCTGCTGTTTGGCCCCTTCCAGGGCACGGGCGGGTCGACCGCGATGGCAAACTCATGGCTGCAATACCGGCAGGCTGGGGCTGCTGCGCGTGAAATGCTGATCACTGCGGCTGCCCAAAGCTGGGGCCTGGATGCGTCAGGCATCACTATCGAGGAAGGCATCGTCAAGGCGGGCGACAAATCCGCACCGATTGCGGAGTTCGTCGCGGCGGCCTCACAATTAGAGGCTCCGGCCGAGCCGCGCCTGAAAGACCCGTCAGAGTTCCGTCTGATCGGCAACGAAGCGGTGCGCCGCAAGGACTCGGCCATCAAGGGCAATGGTCAGGCTATGTATGCCATGGACGTTCACCTGCCCAACCAGATGGTTGCCATGATCAAGCGCCCGGAGTCGAAGGGCGGCGTCGCGCTTGGTTTTGACGACAGCGCGTCGAAAGAGGTTAAGGGCTACATCAACGCCGCCGTCCTGCCCAACCAGGCGGGCGTCGCGGTTTATGCCGAAAACACCTGGGCCGCGATTCAGGCACGTGACGCGCTTGAGGTCGAATGGGACATGTCGGGTGCCGAAACCCGCGACTCGGATCAGATCAGGACCGAGATCATGGCCGCCCTGGACGCTGAACCCACGTACAACGTGAACAAGGCAGACGTTGCGGCTGTGGCGGCGGCCATCGAAGGCGCGGAAAAGGTAGTCGAAAAGACCTTCTACTTCCCGCTGCTGGCGCATGCGCCGATGGAGCCGCTGAACTGCACCATCGAACAGACGGCCGAAGGCGACATCGTCCTGCATGACGGGGCGCAGATGCCAACCGGCCCGCATATGGCCTATCAGCAGATCTTCCAACTGCCGCCTGAGAAGATCCACATCAAGACGATGCTGGCCGGTGGCTCGTTCGGTCGTCGCGCAACGCCGGATGCGGATTATCAGGTCGAGGCCGCGCTGGCTTTTGTGATGACCGACCGCTCACGCCCTGTGAAACTGGTCTGGACACGAGAGGATGACATTCGCAGCGGTTATTACCGCCCTGCATTTGGCCACAAGGTGCGTGTGGGTCTGGATGGAGAAGGCAACATCGTTGGCTGGCAGCATCAGGTGGCCGGACAATCGGTGATCAAAGGCACGCCGTTCGAAGCCGTTCTGGTAAAAGACGGGATCGACCACAGTTCGATCGAGGGGATTGCTGACAGCCCGTACACAATCCCCGGCATGGCTCTGGGTCTGACCGACACGCCCAAAGCTACAACCGTTCTGTGGTGGCGCTCGGTCGGTCACACCCACACCGGCTACGTGATGGAGGCCATGATGGACCTTGTCGCCGAAACAGCGGGCCGTGATCCGGTGGAGTTCCGTCTGGCACATCTGGCGGATACCAGCGACGCCGATCAGCAGCGCAAAGCAGGCGTCCTGAAACTTGCCGTTGAAAAAGCTGGCTGGGGCAACGCACCGGCAGGTCGCGCGCAAGGGATTGCCGTGCACAAATCCTTCGGATCCTACGCGGCTCAGGTCGTCGAGGTTTCGGGCGATCCAGAGAACGGCATCAAGATCGAAAAGGTCACTTGCGCCGTGGATTGCGGGATTGCGGTGAACCCCGATGTGGTGCGCGCGCAGATGGAGGGAGGTATCGGCTACGGTATCGGTCATGTCATGCGGGATCAGATCACGCTGACCGGAGGTGTCGTGGACCAGTACAACTTCCCGGACTACGAGCCTTTGCGCATCGGCGACATCGCGGAGATCGAAGTTCATATCGTACCTTCCGCCGAGGCCCCGACCGGTGTCGGTGAGCCGGGCACCCCCCCCTCGGCCCCGGCCCTTGCCAACGCGATCCGCGCGCTTTCGGGCATCAAGGTGACCTCGTTGCCGATGGCGGAAAACGGCGTCAACTTCGTCTGACGTCCTGTGGTCCCGCGCCAGTGTTGGTTGGCGCGGGACTCAAAGCCCTACCTGCCTGCAGGAAAAATTTGATCAAATTCCGTGACAAGACGCGCGGTCTCGACTACATCTCGGGAAACGAGAGTATTGGAGACCAAAATGGACCTGAGCGCCCTGCCCGGTTTTCGTGTTGCTGCCTGTGACCTTAACGGTCAGATGCGCGGCAAGCGCGTGCCGTCCTCTTACGCAGAAAAGCTGAACAAAGGCGCGGTCCGCATGCCGTTTTCGGCGCTGAATGTCGATCTTTGGGGCGCGGATATTGAAGGCAGTCCGCTGGTATTTGAATCCGGCGATGCCGATGGGATGCTTCTGCCGACCGATCGCGGACCGATTCCCATGCCCTGGCTTGATGCCGAAACCGCGCTGGTCCCGATGTCATTATATAATGACAAGTCCGAACCATACGCAGGGGATCCCAGACATGCGCTTGCCGCAGTTCTGGCCGACTATGCAAAGCGCGGCTGGTCCGTGATCGCGGCAACTGAACTGGAGTTCACGCTGCTTGATGCATCGGGATCACAACCCGGAGCGCCTGCCAATCCGGTCACAGGGCGCCGATTGTGCGACGAGGCTGTCCTGTCCCTTGCGGAGCTGGACGCCTTTGATGCGTTCTTTACCGAGCTCTATGACGGTTGCGTGGCCATGGACATCCCCGCCCAAACCGCCATTTCCGAAAGCGGAATCGGCCAGTTCGAGATCAACCTGAACCATCAGGAGGCCATGCGCTGCGCCGATGACACGTGGCTGTTCAAGGCCTTGACCCGTGGACTGGCCCGCAAACACGGCTTTACGGCGACCTTCATGGCCAAACTTTATCCGCAAGACGCAGGCAACGGGATGCACGTCCATTTTTCCGTGGTCGATTCATCGGGCCGCAATGTGTTTGACAATGGTGGCCCCGATGGCAGCCATGAGTTGCACGCGGCTGTTGCAGGCTGTCTTGCCGCGATGCCGGGCAGTACGCTGGTTTTTGCCCCTCACGGAAACTCTTACACGCGCCTCGTGCCCGGGGCGCACGCTCCAACCGGGGCAAGCTGGGCTTATGAGAACCGAACCGCTGCCATCCGAATTCCCGGCGGCGCGCCGGTGGCACGTCGAATTGAACATCGCGTGGCTGGTGGCGACATCAACCCCTACCTGATGCTGACAGCTGTGTTGGGGGCAGCATTGGCCGGTATCGATGACGGGTTGCAGCCGCCCCCGCCGATTACCGGAAATGCCTATGAAATTGCCGGGCTACCGCAATTGGCAGGCGACTGGTCCTCGGCCATATCCGCGTTCGAGGCCGACCCGATGATCCGGCGGATCTTTCCCACTGAACTGATCCGTAATCTTGTCATGACAAAACGGCAGGAGATCGCACGTTTTTCCGAGCGAGCGCCAGAGACACACTGGCTCAGTTACCTCGAGGCCGTATGACCCCCTTGCCCGCGATCAAGGACTCGCGTAGAATAAAATTTGATCAAATTTGGTGAATCATGAAAATCGGAATCCTAGTTACCGGCCACGCACCTGAACAGCTGGCTGACGACTTCGGCGAATATGATGCGATGTTTCGCGCCCTGCTGGATGGTCATGACTTCGAATTCGTGACCTTCCAGGTGGTCGACAATCAGTTCCCGAAGGACGTCTCTCAGGCTGACGGTTGGATCATCACGGGATCGCGTCACGGCGCTTACGAAGATCATCCGTGGATACCCCCGCTTGAGGACCTGATCAGGGAAATCCAGAATTCTGGAAAGCCGCTGATCGGCGTGTGCTTTGGCCACCAGATCATCGCCCAGGCGCTGGGTGGAACGGTAGAAAAGTTCCAGGGCGGCTGGGCTGTCGGACGCACGGATTATGAACTGGACGGCCAGACGGTTTCTCTGAACGCCTGGCATCAGGATCAGGTAACCCGGTTGCCCGAAGGCGCACGCGTGGTTGGTCAGAACGGGTTCTGCCGCAACGCAATGATCGCTTACGGAGACACGATCTGGACGGTGCAGGCGCATCCCGAATACTCCGATGACTTTATCGAGGGCCTGATGAGGACGCGCGGAAAAGGCGTGGTCCCGGACCCCATTTTGCTGGATGCGGCCAACCGCACGCGCGGGCCGATCGATAATCCCGCAATTGGCCGTAAGATGGCAGAATTCCTGAAGAAAGAGAGGGCCTAATGGCCGACTGGAAAAAACAGCTGCCAGAGGCAGCGCGCGAGTATATTGAAGGCCAACGTCTGGATGAGGTCGAGTGCATTATCTCGGATCTGCCGGGGATTGCCCGCGGCAAGGCCGTGCCTGCATCAAAATTTGCCAAGCAATCCTATTTTCATCTGCCCGACAGTATCTTCTATCAGACGATCACGGGTGACTGGGGCGAGGCAGCGGGCGAAGATGGCTTCATCGAACGCGACATGATCCTTAAACCGGATTTCTCGACCGCCTCGGCGGCACCCTGGACGGGTGACTGGACGCTGCAGGTTATCCATGACGCCTATGACCGGGACGACAATCCGATCCCGTACAGCCCGCGCAATGTACTGAAACGCGTCGTGCAGCTTTATCATGACCGGGGCTGGAAGCCGGTCGTCGCACCCGAGATGGAGTTCTTTCTGGTTGCCCCCAACGTCGACCCGGCGCAGGAAATCAAGCCGATGATGGGCCGTTCGGGTCGTCCGGCCGCAGCGCGGCAGGCATATTCGATGACTGCGGTGGACGAGTTCGGCCCCGTGATCGACGACATCTATGACTTTGCCGAACATCAGGGATTCGAAATCGACGGCATCACGCAAGAAGGCGGCGCGGGCCAGTTAGAGATCAACCTGCGCCACGGCAGCCCGGTGAAACTGGCCGATGAGGTCTTCTACTTCAAACGCCTGATCCGCGAAGCTGCACTGCGTCACAACTGCTTTGCGACCTTCATGGCCAAACCCATCGAGGACGAACCGGGCTCGGCGATGCATATCCACCACTCGATCATTGATATCGAAACCGGTCAGAACATCTTTTCCGGGCCGCAGGGGGGCGAGACGGACGCGTTCTATCATTACATCGCCGGATTGCAGAACCACCTGCCCGCCGGTCTGGCCGTCATGGCGCCCTACGTGAATTCCTATCGCCGTTATGTGAAGGACCACGCCGCCCCGATCAATCTGGAATGGGCGCGTGACAATCGGACGACGGGCATCCGTGTTCCGCTGTCCAGCCCCGAAGCGCGTCGCGTTGAGAACCGCATCGCAGGTATGGATTGCAACCCCTACCTGGGCATTGCCCTGTCTTTGGCCTGTGGGTATCTGGGACTGACACAGCAGGAACGGCCCCGGCGCCAGTTCTACGGCGACGCCTATGAAGGCGACGGTGACATCCCGCAGGTCATGGGCAGCGCGCTGGATCTGTTTGATGAGGCCACAGCCCTGCACGAGGTTCTGGGACCGGAATTCGCCCGCGTCTACAGCATCGTCAAACGGGCAGAATACGAAGAATTTCTGCAGGTGATTTCCCCGTGGGAGCGCGAGCATCTTCTGCTGAACGTCTAAGGTACTTGCGCGATGAACCTGCTCTATTCCAATGACCGCAAGGCGGAATACCCGCCTAGCTGGTATGCCGCGACCGTACATGCGGCTGATCCTAGCCCTGCCCTGACCGGCGATTGCACCGCGGATGTCTGTGTTGTCGGCGGCGGATACACCGGCCTGTCCGCAGCGCTGCATCTGGCTGAAGCCGGATTTGACGTCGTTCTGCTGGAAGCGCATCGCGTTGGCTTCGGTGCCTCGGGGCGCAACGGCGGCCAGTTGGGCAGCGCGCAGCGAATGGATCAGGAAGATCTGGAGCGCTTGGTTGGCGATGATGACGCCGCCAAGCTTTGGGATCTTGCCGAAGACGCCAAGGATCTGGTCAAGTCCCTGATCTCCAAACACCGGATTCAATGCGACCTGAAGCCCGGCATCGCCAATCTGGGGCTAAGCAAATCAGATCGGGTCGGACTGCACTCTCATGCGGAACACCTGTCCAAGCGGTATGGATATGACGAGATACAGTTGCTGGACCGCGAGGCGGGCCATGCGCTCTGCCCTTCTCCGACTTATCAGGGCGGGTATCTGGATATGGGGGCAGCGCATCTGCACCCCCTAAACTACGCTTTGGGACTTGCGCAGGCGGCCCGAAAGGCTGGTGTTCGTATCCACGAGGGGACCGAAGTCCTTAATATCTCGGATGGTAATGGCGTAAGTCTTCGGACGGCACAGGGAACAGTCAAGGCTGACCACGTCATACTGGCCTGTAATGGCTATCTCGGTGATCTGAATCGCAAGGTTGCCGAACGTGTCATGCCCATCAACAATTTCATAGCGGCCACCGAACCGCTGGGAGACGACGCCGCGCGCGTCCTGACGCGGGATGTGGCCGTTGCCGACACAAAATTCGTTGTGAACTATTTCCGGCTCAGCGCGGATGGCCGCCTTTTGTTTGGCGGCGGCGAAAGCTATGGCTATCGCTTTCCCACTGATATTGCAGCAAAAGTCCGCAAACCGATGGTCGAGATTTTCCCGCATCTGAAAGATGTCAGGATCGATTACGCCTGGGGTGGAACTCTGGCCATAACGATGCGTCGAATGCCTTATCTGGCGCGCCTTGCCCCGAATATCCTGTCTGCCTCAGGCTACTCAGGTCACGGGGTCGGCACGGCCACCCATGCTGGTCAGCTGATGGCTCTGGCCATTCAGGGACAGGCCGTAGGATTCGATACGATGGCGCGCGTTCCCGCCCAACCGTTTCCCGGCGGCCCTGCCCTGCGCAGCCCACTGCTGGTTCTTGCCATGACGTGGTTCGCCTTGCGCGACCGTCTGGGCCTTTAGTCTGATCTGGGGATCAGGACCGACTAAACTTGCGACAATTTGGTGAAATTTCGCCGACGGGCGATTACGCTCTTGGCTTGCCGGCGTTGTGAATTTATATTTACAAAAGTTAGAATTCAGGAAAACCAAATATGTCGCTGCCACCCAATGTTCACGAAGCCGAACCCATCCCCGCAGCCGCGCGCGAAGCGATTGATGCGCTGATGCAATCCGGTGACCTGTTTCGCTACACAGCACCCCAGGATTCACCCGTCGCACTGCTAGAGGCGGAATTTGCCGCGCTTTTGGGATCCAAATACGCTTTGGCGGTTTCATCCTGCTCAGCTGCACTGTTCCTGTCCCTGAAGGCGCTGGGTTTGCCACGGGACGCGCGGGTGCTGATACCCGGCTTCACCTTTGCCGCAGTGCCATCTTCCATCGTTCATGCCGACTGCGTCCCTGTCCTGTGCGAGGTTGGAGAAAACTACCGCATAGACCTAAAGGATTTTGAGGCCAAGCTGGACGGAGTTCAGGCAGTCATCATCAGCCACATGCGCGGCCATACCTCGGATATGGATGCCATTATGGAGCTGTGCAATGCCCGCGACATCCCTGTAATCGAGGATGCGGCCCACTCGCTTGGCACCACCTGGCACGACCGCAACATCGGAACGATCGGCAAAATGGGCTGTTTCTCGTTCCAGTCCTACAAAATGATCAACGCGGGCGAAGGCGGTATTCTGATCACCGATGATGCCGATCTGGTGGCGCAGGCCGTTATCATGTCGGGTGCCTATGAGCATAACTGGAAAAAGCATAAAACCCCGCATGGCGATAACTCGCCCGAGTTGGATCTGGCCTTTGCGCGCTGGCAGAACCGGTTGCCGCTATACAACCTGCGCATGAGCAACCTCAGCGCCGCCGTTATCCGCCCGCAAATTCCGGAACTGGCCCGTCGTGTCCGGGACGGCCTGGCAAATCACGACTACGTGGCGGATCGTCTGAACGCGTCACCCAACATTTCCGTGCCCGCCCCGCTTGATCCTGAAAAGCGCGCACCGGATTCAATTCAGTTCAACCTTGTCGGCATGAACGAGGACGAGATCCGCGCCTTTGCAACCGCAGCAGAGTCTCGCGGTGTGAAAGTGCAGGTTTTTGGCCTGAGCGAGGACAACGCGCGCGCGTTCTGGAACTGGCAGTTCTTGCCGGAAACGTTCGACCTGCCGGAAACCCGGGCAATGCTGATGAAAGCTTGCGATGTTCGACTGCCCGTGCGCCTGACCCGTGAAGAACTGGATGTGATCGCGGATATCCTGCTGGCTTCGGTCGGTGACGTGACAGCGCCGGCGATGGCCTTTGGAACCTGAAAAACCAAAAGGCCCGCCTCTGGCGGGCCTTGTTAGCTTCGGGTCTTCACCCTCAGTTCAGTTTGGATAGTTTTTTCTGCAGCTCAGCCAGCTGCTTTTTGATCTCATCCAGGTCTTCTTTAGGCTCTTCCTTCGCCTCGTCGTCCTGGGTCGGCGCCGACCACCCGCCCGACAATCCGCTGGTCATCGCCTTCAGGAAAGCCTGCTGCTGCGCCTGCATCGCCTCAAACCCGGGCATGTTGCTCATGGGGTTCATGGCGTTCATGTTTTCCATCATCTTGCTTTGGCTTTCGCGCAGCATTTCGAACGAGCTTTGCAGAAATTGCGGCATCATGCCCCCACCGGGCACCATGTAGCTGCGCACAAGATCGTTCAGCACGTTTACCGGCAGAACGTTTTCACCCCGGCTTTCATGTTCAGCGATGATTTGCAGCAGGTATTGCCGCGTCAGGTCGTCCCCGGATTTCAGGTCGATTATCTGAACTTCGCGGCCATCCCGGATAAATCCGGCGATATCTTCAAGTGTTACGTAGTCGCTGGTCTCGGTGTTATACAGCCGGCGACTGGCATAGCGCTTGATCAATAACGGTTTTTCTTGGTCCGACACCCTTTACCCTCCCCAAGGATGATGCGTTGCAGCACAGGTTATGCGAGTGCAGCACAAAAAGAAAGGGCAGGTCAATCGACCTGCCCAGCGCGATGGCACCAAATGGGAGGAGAGGGTGCGCCTCGCGGACGTTCTTACTTGGCAGCGGTTGCCTTTTTGGCGGCAGCAGTCACGTCGTTGGTGGCTTTCTTGACAGCCGAGCTTGCTTCTTCAGCAGCTTCTTTGCCGGCAGCCATCAGCAGTTCGACGGTTTCGCTCTGCAGTTTCTTGGCGATTTCAGCGAAAGCAGCCATGTTTTCAGCAGCAACTTCAGCCGAAGCGCTAGCGAAATCGGTTGCGGCTTTTGCGTAGTCGGCAGGCTCTGCCTTTGCTTTCGACATTTCGGTCAGTTTGGCCAGAGTGTCTTTGGTCCATTTGCTGGAGATTTCTGCCGATTTTTCAGCAGCTTCCAGAGCAACGCCCGACAGCTTTTCGTTCAGCGAAGCGGTCGATTTGAACGCGTCTTCCAGTGCGGTTGTGTCAACCGGGAATGCACCCATCATGTCTTTCATGACGGCGGTAAAATCCTGAGTCTTTGCCATTGTCTTAATCCTCTTTGCTGGACCGGGCCCACCCCGGCGTTCGTCAGCTTGAGGACAATATGCTTTCTGCATCGCAGCATTTCAAGTTCTTTTTGCTGCGATGCAGAAAAAATTTAGTTTCAGAATGAAATCAGCGATTTGCCTTGACCAGAACATAGGTCCCTGGGGCCGGACACAGGCTCGGATGTTTCGAATCGCCCGTTTCGCGGGCCGGTATCTGTTTGCCAGACCGCTTTTTTAGCCAGGCTTCCCACATCGGCCACCAGGATCCTTCGTGAAAATCCGCTTCTTTCAACCAGGTGTCCGCGTCCGTCTTCAGGTCCGGGTTCGTATAGTGCCCGTATTTCTTCTTGCTGGGCGGGTTCACAATTCCGGCAATATGACCGGATTCCGAAACAACAAAGGCTTTCGAGCGCGATCCCATCTGCTGAACACCGCGATAACAATCCTTCCAGGCTGCTATGTGGTCCGTCTCGCACGTGATGGCCATCAACGGGACATCTACGTCGCTGATATGCAGATTTTCGCCCAGCAGTTTGAACCCATCAGTAACAAATTCATTGTTCTGACAAAGCCCGCGCAGGTATTGGATTGCCATTCGGCCCGGCAGGTTTGCGCCGTCTCCGTTCCAATACAGCAAATCGAATGCCGGCGGTGTTTCACCCATCATGTAGCTGCGGATTGCAGGTGTGTAGATCAGATCCCGCGACCGCAGGAAGGACATTGTGCGTCCGATAATCCAGGCCTTTAGGATGCCATCCTTTGACACCTGATCCTCGATCCCGTCCACAAAATCGTTCTGCAGGAAAGGCGTGAACTCGCCCTGCTCTCCGAAATCGGTCAGCGTTGTAAAGAACGTGGCCGATTTGACCGATTTATCACCACGTTTCTTCAACAGCGAAAGCGTCAGGCTAAGCGTAGTGCCGGCAATGCAATAGCCCACGGCGTTGACCTGTTTGACCTTGCAGATATTCTTGGCCTCTTCGATGACGGCCAGAAACCCTTCTTCGATATAGTCCTCAAGTCCGATATCGGCATGTGAACTGTCTGCGTTGACCCAACTGACGACAAACAGGGTATAGCCCTGCTCTGTCACCCACTTGATCAGGCTGTTCTGCGCTTTCAGGTCAAGGATGTAAAACTTGTTGATCCAGGGCGGGAACAGGACAATGGGCGTTTCATGGACTGTTTCGGTCGATGGCTTGTACTGGATAAGCTCCATCATGCGGTTGCGAAACACCACATCGCCGGGCGTGGTGGCGATGTTTCCACCGATCTCAAACGCGCTCTCGTCCGCCAGCCGAACCACAAGTTCGCCGTCGTTGGCCTCAAGATCCGCAACCAGGTTCTCCAACCCCTGGATCAGCGACTGTCCGTCGGTTTCGATGGCTTTCTCGAGTGCGTCCGGGTTGGTTGCCAGAAAGTTGGTCGGAGCCATCATGTCGATGATCTGACGAGAGAAGTAGGCCAGTCTGCGCTTGTCCTTGTCTTCAAGGTCTTCAACCGAGGCTACGGCTTGCGAGATCGCTTCGGCATTGGTCTGATACTGTTGACGGATAAAGCGGAAATAGGGGTTGTTCTCCCACATCGGGTTAGAAAACCGCCGGTCTTCGGGCAGTTTGTCTTCGGTATCAGGCTCACCTTTAGACAATACCTGCTGTGCTTCGGCAAAGTTCAGAACCGACTTGCCCCAGAACTCGATCTGATGCTCAAGCAGCTTGGCCGGATTTTGCATCGCTTCGGCCCAATAGGCCGTTGCTGCTTTTGCAAAAAGCTCTTGATTCGGACCATCCAGGGCGGGTGTGTGCGACTTTTTTCCAGCCATCACTTCGACAAGCCGTTTCGAGAGGTCTTCGACTTTGGCCAAATTTTCCTTAAGACGTTCAATATGTTCGTCCGACAGGTCCGGCGTATTGTCTTCGGTAGTTGTCATTATAAGGATTCCCCCCTAACGTCGCTGCTATGCAGAATAACGTCGTGAACGCGTAGCGCAAAGCGGCGAATGGTCCGAAATCTCAGGATAATACTCAGGAGGCCCGAATACATGCGCTATATGATGACGTATGACCTGATGGAAACCATGCGCAATACCAACCAATGGTTGGGTGCAACCGCCAGCGCCATGGCCTCTTATCCGCTTTTTGCAATGGCCCCGAGCCCTGCGTTCAGCATGATGGCAGCCTGGGGAGAGGTTACCGAACGGACGTTTCAGCGCATGGTCGTCAAGCCGGACTGGGGTATTCGGACCTTCACCTGCGAAGATGGCAAGGATCACCTTGTCGACATCACAACCGTCGTCGAACGCCCTTTTGGCGATCTGATCCATTTTCGGGTCAACGGTCGCGAAGAACAGCCGCGCAAGGTTTTGCTGGTGGCACCGATGTCCGGGCACTACGCCACTCTGTTGCGCTCGACCGTCAAGAGCCTGCTTGTAAATTGCGAAGTCTACATAACCGATTGGCATAACGCGCGTGATATCCCGGTGTCCGAAGGCAAATTCGATGTCGAGGATTACACGCTTTACCTTGTCGATTTCATGAAGGAACTGGGTCCGGACACACATGTTGTTGCCGTGTGTCAGCCCGCGCCGCTGACACTGGCCGCAACAGCCTATCTGGCGGAACATGATCCGAAGGCGCAGCCCAGCACACTGACGCTGATCGGCGGCCCGGTCGATCCGGATGCCACCCCGACCGAAGTTACCGATTTCGGGCGCAGGGTGACAATGGGCCAGCTGGAAGAGACAATGATCCAGCGCGTCGGTTTCAAATACAAGGGCGTCGGCCGTATGGTCTATCCCGGCCTGTTGCAACTTGCGTCATTCATGTCAATGAACGCGGATCGCCACTCCAAGGCGTTTTCGGATCAGATTCAGCGCGTTATGCGCAACGAAGCCTCAGACCACGACGCCCATAACCGGTTCTATGATGAATACCTCGCAGTCATGGACATGACGGCCGAATTCTACCTGTCCACTGTGGAACGTGTTTTCAAAAACCGCGAAATTGCCCGAAATGAGTTCATTGTGGCCGGCCACAAGGTGGATATCGGGAAAATCACCGATGTCGCGGTCAAATCCGTTGAAGGGGCCAATGACGACATCTCGGCCCCCGGCCAGTGCATTGCGGCACTGGACCTGTGCACCGGTTTGCCGGACGGCAAGAAGGCCAGCCATGTCGAACCCGGGGCCGGTCACTACGGCATCTTTGCCGGGCGCAGCTGGCGCGACAATATCCGGCCCCTGGTGATCGACTTCATGAACGCCAACAGCCGCAAACCGCAACGCACGGCCGCAAACAAGAACAAAGTGGCCTGATCCTTAATTTCAGGCGGGCCGCCTTTTTCCAAACAGCGTTATACGTGACTGAGCCGCGCCGGACGGGAAAGCCAGCGCTTCAGTGCATCCGTCACGGCTTGTGGCGATTCCAGCATTGGTACATGCCCGGCGTCGTCAATCACCTGCAACTCGGCATTCGGAATGAGCTCGGTCATAAAGGCATGTTTTCGCACCGGTGTCAGCGTATCATGCACCCCACACAGGATCAGCGTCGGGACATTGATCCGCCGCAATGCACCCTGCTGATCCGGGCGGCGCTGAAGGGCGCGCAACTGGCGCACGAACAGGTCAGGACCCAATTCTACCGCCATCGTCAGAAGTTCATTCAGAATCGGGATGCGGTCGGGTCTCGGGGCCAGCGCATCCGAACCGATAACATCGCGCATGATGTCTTCAAGTCGCCCGGCCTGCGCACCCACTATCAGATCCTCGCGCGCTGCGGCCAATTGCGGGGTGTCTGCCTGCGCATCGGTCGACATCAAACACAGGCGCGAGACTCGCTCGGGCGCGCGGCGTATAACCTCAAGCGCAACGACGCCGCCCATGCTGAACCCGGCCAGCGCAAAACACCGAGGCAACACATCCAGAAGCGAAGAGGCTATCTCCTCAATCCGCTCACCGGTCGAGACCGGGGCCACGGTCACTGCACGCTCATGCGACAGGACAGTCATTTGCGACTGAAACAGCCGAGCGTCGCACATCAATCCAGGCAAGAATACCAGCGGCTCGATCACGCGGGGCCTCCATCCTTCCGCCAATCCCGGCGTCCCCGTTTCTTTCAGGATGGAAGTTTTGCAAGTGGCAGACAAGCCGTTTTTCAGGGGTATCGGATGGCCCGGAACCCGGGGAAATCACTGTAACGCCCGCGTCGTGTTTCGGCATCTTCTTCTGGCTCTGCACCGGGCCGCAACAGACATCCGCGTGGCGCGATGTAACTGTCGATCCGCCTTTGCGGCTTTGGTCGCCAAACCAGGTTAAAGGCGCACAGTTTCGGAAAAAACCAGATCTCCGAATAGTCCAGATGATCATGTATCCACCAGGCCAGATCGCGCCAGTCCCGCCCTGCGTCATATTGATCCGCAAACCATGGAATGACGATGGACGCCCCGGCTATTCTTGCATCCCCGGTTCCACGATCCCAGATGTGGCACTCCAACGGATGATCGTTCCGCGCGCAATTCAGCCGGTTTTCGTTCCCGAATCTGTTCAGAGACGGCGACCGGTATCCCGACCGAACGGCCACCCGGCCAAATGTTTCTTCCAGCGGGTCCAACAGGGACTGGCAAAACGCCCGGCCAGTCTCGATGGCCAGGTCCGGGTTGTCCGGCAGGTTCTGTTTTTCGTGGAAATTACTGATTTCGGAATACAGAAAATCACGCATGAAAAAATGCCGGGACAGGCGCACTCGGCCCAAGGTCTCAAGGCTCCACATGCTGCCCGGCTTGCGCATTCTCAACCTCCGCCCAAGGCATCGCGCCTGTGCCGACTTGGTGCTTCTCCCGGCATCATTCCACACCCAGCTCCTTTAGCCAGCCCAGTATGCCTGCGACGGTTACATCGGTCTGGCCGGGTGACATCAGACGTCCGGCAATCACGTGCGAAGACGGATCGTCCCCCGGCCCCGTCGTCACAAGATGTACTGTCGCGGGCGCGCCCCAGGCTTCTGCAACCCTATGTGTTCGGTCAGGCCGCACAACCTTTTCGTCATCTGAAAACCAAAACAGAGCAGGAGTTTTTGCTTCTGCGAAGTCCAATTCATTAACAGCCTCGACCAGCACGGTCAGCGGCACCACCGCCTCCCACGGGTAGACTGTCGACCAGTATTTGTTCTTTTCCGGGTTCGGCCCTGACACATCCCTGTCCTGCCCCATGATCAGCGGCAACCAATGCCGGGCCCAAGGGAGGCCGGGAAGCCAAGCCGCCGTCGTGTTCACACCGAAATTAGGTGAGACAAAGACCAGACCCGCTACATCGCGGCTCAGATCCTCATCCAATGCGGCCGCCGCGGCCAAGGTGCCACCGGTCGAGATCGAGATCACCACCACCCGGTCGCCCACCGCCCGCGCCGCCGCCAAACCTTCGGCGTAGTCCTGCATCCATCCCGAAGCCGTACCTTCGGCCATGGCGTCGCCGCTCCGCCCGTGACCTTGCAGACGCGTGTAGACCAGATTGGCCCCCAGCGCATCGGCCACCATATCCGGCACCGGGCGAATTTCTTCGGACGATGCCGAAAACCCGTGAACGTAAAGCACGGAAACAGGCGTTCGCTGCTCCTTATATCCGTCCTGCCAGATCACCCTCTTTTCAACACCCGGCACGATGTCGTCAAACGCAGACTCAGTGCTTTCGAAATAGACCTGCACGCCTTCGCCGAATTTCCTCGCATCAAAGTCTGGGTGCAGATTGACCTCTTCGCGGGGACCGAACCAATAGATCAGCCCGCCGACCAAAAGCACCACAATCAGAAAACGTCCCAGAAACCAGCCAAATCGCCGCATCAGCGATCCCCCATCACATCCAGCACGGCGTCTTCAATCAACCCCAGACAACGATCATCCGAGAACCTGTGATCGGCGTCCTTGACCAGCAACAGACGCATGTCTGGCCCTTCAGCACGCTCCAGCAAACGCACGGCGGTTTCGGTCGATACGGCAGTGTCTGCCGTTCCCTGCAAAAAACGGACCGGAAAAGGCAAACGCAACGGATCGCGCAAAACCAGATGTTCCCTTCCATCCACGATCATCCGCTTGGTGATGACATATGGCTCCATGTAGTCCGACGGCAGTTCCACGTGCCCAACCGTCTCGAGCGCCGCTTTCTGTTCGGCAGAGAATGAGGCCCAGTACCCGTCCTCGGTGAAATCCGGCGCGGCTGCGATCGTGACCATCCCGGCGATCCGGTCAGGCAAAATGCGCGCCAACAGCAACGCCTGCCACCCGCCCATGGACGATCCAACAACAATCAATGGTCCATCGGTCAATGCGGAAACCGCGGCCACGGTATCCTGATGCCAGTCGCCAATGCATCCCTCCTCGAACGAGCCGGAGCTTTCCCCATGCCCGGAATAGTCGAACCGCAGAAAGGACCACCCCCCCGCACGCGCCCATGCCTCCAGATGAACGGCCTTGGTGCCCTCCATATCCGACTTGAGCCCGCCCAGAAAAACTATGGTCGGCCCCGCGCCCTCGCTCTTGTGATAGGCCAGTCGGCGACCTTGCGCCGTTTCAAGAAATTCCGTCGCTGCCATGAAATCCTCGCTTCCTTGTCAGCATCATGCACGCCGCTCGCCCAAGCGCAATTCCCTGACCATTTCATCTTTTTGAAAATACTCCGGGGAGCGCGAGGGGCTGGCCCCTCGCCTGCGCGGTGCTTGACACTCTGCCTTGCACCTGCCAAAGCAACCGCACACGCATAACCCGCAACCGGGCGTTCAGTGGGCGCCAAACCGACGAGGAGAGCCAGATCATGGCCCTGGATTCCCAATCCGTCTCACTCACCTTCCCCGATGGCAATGCACGTTCTTATGACGCAGGCGTAACGCCCGCGCAGGTGGCTGCCGATATCTCAACCTCACTGGCAAAAAAGGCCATCTCGGCCACTGTGAACGGCCAGCACTGGGACCTGCAATGGCCCATCGAAGCGGATGCCGACATCGCCATCCACACCATGAAGGACGAGATTCAGGCCAATGAACTGATCCGTCACGATCTGGCGCATATCATGGCCCGCGCCGTGCAGGAAATCTGGCCCGACACCAAAGTCACCATCGGCCCTGTCATTGAAAATGGCTGGTACTACGACTTTGACCGGGCGGAACCTTTCACGCCCGAAGACCTTGGCCTGATCGAGAAAAAGATGAAGGAAATCATCAACAAGCGCGACCCTGTGACCACCGAGGTCTGGGATCGTCAGCGTGCGATCGATTTCTACACCGCCAATGACGAGCCCTATAAGGTCGAACTGATCGACGCCATTCCGGGCGACGAACCGCTGCGCATGTACTGGCACGGCGACTGGCAGGACCTGTGCCGTGGCCCGCATCTGCAGCACACCGGACAGGTTCCGGGCGACGCGTTCAAGCTGATGTCCATCGCGGGCGCCTATTGGCGGGGCGACAGCAGCCGCGCGATGTTGCAGCGCATTTATGGCGTGGCCTTCACCGGCAAGGAAAAGCTCAAGGCCCACCTGCATATGCTGGAAGAAGCCGCCAAGCGGGACCACCGCAAGCTGGGCAAGGAGATGGACCTTTTCCATCTGCAACCCGAAGCACCGGGCCAGATCTTCTGGCACCCGAATGGCTGGACCATCTATACCCAGTTGCAGGACTACATGCGCCGTCAGCAGAAACGCGGCGGCTATGTCGAGGTGAACACGCCGCAGGTTGTGGACCGCAAGCTTTGGGAAGCCTCCGGCCACTGGGACAAATATCAGGAAAACATGTTCATCGTCGAAGTGGACGAGGAGCACGCGCGCGACAAGGCGATCAACGCGCTCAAGCCGATGAACTGCCCCTGCCACGTGGAGATCTTCAAACAGGGACTGAAATCCTATCGCGACCTGCCGCTGCGCATGGCCGAATTCGGATCGTGCAACCGGTACGAACCGTCGGGCGCGCTGCATGGCATCATGCGGGTACGCGGCTTCACCCAGGATGACGCGCATATCTTCTGCACCGAAGAGATGATCGCGGACGAGACCAAGCGGTTCCTCGACTTCCTGTCGAATGTCTACAGGGATCTCGGGTTCGAGAATTTAAAGGTCAAGTTCTCGGATCGCCCCGAGGTGCGTGCGGGCACGGATGAACAATGGGACAAGGCCGACGAGTTGCTGAAAGCCGCCTGCGATGCCGCAGGTTGTGCCTATGACCTGAACCCGGGCGAAGGCGCGTTCTATGGACCGAAGCTGGAGTTCGTTCTGACGGACGCCATCGGGCGCGACTGGCAGTGCGGCACCCTGCAGGTGGACTTCATCATCCCGGAACGTCTGGGCGCGACCTATATTGCGGCGGACGGGGAACGGCACACGCCGGTCATGCTGCACCGTGCCTGCCTCGGATCGTTCGAACGTTTCATCGGCATCCTGATTGAGGAACATGCGGGCAAGCTGCCGTTCTGGCTGGCACCACGTCAGGTCGTCGTGGCCTCGATCACTTCCGATGCGGACGATTATGTCCTGGAAGTTGTCGAAACGCTGAAAGCCGCCGGTGTCCGCGCCGAAGCCGACATCCGCAATGAAAAGATCAACTACAAGGTCCGCGAGCATTCGGTCGGCAAGGTGCCGGTCATTTTGGCCGTCGGACACCGGGAAGTTGATGAGCGTACTGTCAGCGTCCGGCGCCTGGGTGAAAAACAAACGCAGGTACAGTCACTTGATGCTGTAACAAAAGAGCTGGCGCAGGCCGCAACCGCGCCCGACCTGCTGTAACATTCGGCGGCAATTCGCTCTGAATCCGGCCCCACATCCGGGGCCGGATTGAAACAAAATCTAATTTTCATTTCAAAAACAATTTGTTAACCTGCAAGGGGGCATGACGCTCTTTGACGGGGTTGTGAGACACGGGCTCGTGAATTCAACTATGAGCTTCAAGCCACTACCTTTGTCATTGTCGAACACAGACATACGCAGTCACTAAAAGGATTAACGAGATGTCGAACACCGCAAAAACCCTTGTCATCGCAAGCGCAGTCGCAGCCGCTGTTTCTGGTGCCGCAACCACCGCAACAGCGCAAGCGAAAGAGAAATGCTATGGCGTTTCGCTGGCCGGTCAGAATGACTGCGCCGCAGGACCCGGCACCACCTGCGCGGGCACTTCTACCGTAGATTATCAGGGTAACGCATGGACCTTGGTTGACGCAGGCACCTGCGCCGATATTGAGCTGCCCAAAGCCGCTGATGGCGCGGCCCGCAAAGGTTCGCTGGAACCGCTCGAGCGTGATCTGCCGGCATAAGGCCAGCCACACGAGATTACCGGGGCGGGCAATGTCGCCCGCCCTTTTCGTCGTGATCAGGAAAAATGCTCATGCTGGATGATGCACTCAGATCAAACCGGTTGCCTGCAGCACCCGGTGTTGGCTACAAACCGCAACATTTTGCGCAAATCCTTGAACACGCGAAACCGGTGGCGTGGCTGGAAATCCATGCCGAGAATTATATGGGCGACGGCGGTCGCCCGCTGGCGCAGTTGCGTCACCTGTCCGAACAATTTCCCATTTCCGTTCATGGCGTTGGCCTATCCATCGGTGGCGAAACGCCGCTGGACCCGGATCATCTGGCCCGCCTTAAACATCTGATCGGCTGGCTGAACCCCGCCAGCTTTTCCGAACATCTGGCCTGGTCCACGCATGACAGTCACTTTCTGAACGACCTGCTGCCCCTGCCCTATACTGATGCGACGCTGGATCGCGTTTGCGACCACATCGATCAGGTGCAGGAAACCGTTGGCCGCCAGATGCTGCTCGAGAACCCGTCCAGCTACCTCGCGTTCGAAGAAAGCACATGGTCCGAACCCGATTTCCTGCGCGAAATTTCGCGTCGCACAGGCTGTGGCCTGCTGCTGGATGTGAACAACGTATTTGTATCTGCCACAAACCTGGATTTCTCGCCTCAGGGCTATATCGATGCCTATCCGCTGAACAAGGTCGGCGAGATCCATCTAGGCGGACATGATGAGGATGAAGACGATCACGGGCACCCGCTGTTGATCGACAGCCATGGGCGCGAAGTGGTCGATCCGGTCTGGGTACTGCTGGATTATGTTCTGGAGCGTTCGGGCCCGAAACCCGTTCTGATAGAATGGGATACCGACGTCCCCGAATGGCCCGTTTTGCGCGCCGAAGCCGAACGCGCGCAGTCAGCGCTGGACCGGGTTCCAGCATGAGCGTTTCTCAGTCGGTCTTCCATTCCGCGTTGCTGGATGCGTCTGTTTCGGTTCCCGACGGGTTGCTTGACGCGGCGGACCAGCCCGCCGGGCGCAGGTTCAGCGTCTATCGCAATAATGTCGCCGTCTCGTTGACCGAAGCGTTACATCAGGCTTTTCCTGTCATCGCCAAGTTGCTGGGCGCACAGAACATGGACGGTCTTGCCGGGATGTTCTTGAGACAGCACCCCCCGTCTTCCCCGTTGATGATGTTCTATGGCGAAGCATTCCCCGGTTTTCTGGCTGATCTGCCGCAACTTGCGCATCTGGGATATCTGCCGGACATGGCGCGCCTGGAACTGGCTCTGCGCCGATCATACCACGCCGCCGACTGCACACCTGCGCCAGCCGACGCCCTGAACTTGTCACCCGAAGACATTATGCGATCGCGGCTGAGCTTTGCTCCTGCGATGCAGATCATGCAATCGGACTGGCCGGTACACGCGATCTGGCGATTCAATACTGAAGACAATGCCCCAAAACCCGAACCCGGCCCGCAAGACGTTCTGATTACGCGTCCCGAATATGACCCGATTCCGCATCTTTTGCCCGTGGGCGGCGCCAAGTGGATCAGCCATCTGCAAACAGGCGACACAATCGGTGAAGCGTATGAAAAAACGGCTGAAACCTGGCCCGAGTTCGATCTTGGAACCACACTGGCCATCCTATTGCAGGGCGGCGCAATAACCTCTGTGACTATTGAAAGGCTGGAGACATGACTGCTCTGATCTCAACCTACAACAACACGATGGAAAAGGTGGACCTGGCATCCAATTGGCTGACACCGACGCTGGCACGACTGGTGTTTGTCGCCGTCCTTCTGGTTTATTACTGGAACTCGGCGATGCTGAAGATCGATGGCTCGATCTTTTCGCCATCCGCAGGTGCCTTTGGCCAGATTTTCCCCAAGGCGGCCGAAGCCGTTCTGTATGATGTCAGCCAGATGACCTTTTTCCAGCGTATCGTGATCTTCTTTGGAACCGTCGCCGAGTTCGTTCTGCCGGCATTGTTGCTGGTCGGGCTGTTCACACGCCTGGCCGCACTTGGCATGATCGGGTTTGTCTGGGTGCAAACCCTGACCGACGTAACAGGCCATAACGTTCCATTGGGCAGCCTGTTCGACAACGCCATCTCGCTGATGGATCAGCGTGTGATGTGGACCTTCATGTTTCTGGTCATTGTCATCAACGGCGGAGGTCCAATATCGCTGGACCGGCTATTGCGACTGAAGTGAACTAGAAATGAGCCTTGGGCTGGTCCGGCTTTCCCGCAGCCAGCCCAAGCAGGCCGGCAACTGCTGCAAAAGCGACCGGGAACATCGTAAACGCATTGAAACCAAAGGCATAGTACATGCCGACGGCCGACAGCAGCAGCAAGACGCCGGCGATCAAGGCACGGGCATGGGCCATGGCTCCGCCCGCTATGGCGAGCAACGGCGCAAGGATCGAAGTGGTCTGCACCAAAGTGGCGTTTTCGACCTGCTCGGCAACGCCTTCGATCTCGCCAAACCGGTTGACCAGTTCGACATAACCATAGCCGAAAAAGCCCACGACCATTCCGATAAGCCCGGCGATAACACCCAAGATCATTGCAGCGTTACGCATAATCTTCCCTTCTGTCTGCGCTTGAGCAGATAGTCATCCGATCACGCAACTCCAAGTGCCGTACGTGTTTCCGGCGTCCAGCCCAGCAACAAAGCTCCCCCGGATTCGATCAACGGGCGTTTCATCAACGTCGGGTAATCGGCGAGAAGCTCCTGCGCAGGGCGTGACCGCTGTTCTTGGTCCAATCCCCGCCACGTTGTCGAACGGGTGTTCAGCAAGGCATCGCCGAATTGCTCTAGTGCCTGAGACAGCACCGAGGCCGGGACACCTTGGGTCCGGACATCCACAAACTCTGCATCTGGCATTGATTTCAACGCCTTACGGCACGTATCGCAAGTCTTCAAACCATAAAGGCGCATCTTACTTCTGTTCCTGTTTCTGCTTGGGATTTAGGCAAAATCACCGGTTTTCTTCGGTAATTCTTGATTTTTTACTTCACCGTGCAATGTTGAAAAAGACGAAACACGCAATTCGGGCCGTATCGTTTGGGCGAAACAGTGATGTGTTGCGGTTACGTCAACCACTGCCCCCACCAATTTGTGGGACAACGTGAAAGTAGAAGGAGACACGGGAAATGCCAACTGGCACCGTGAAATGGTTCAATACGACCAAAGGCTATGGATTTATTGCTCCCGATGAGGGCGGCAAGGACGTTTTTGTTCACATCTCGGCCGTAGAACGATCCGGTCTGACCGGGCTTGCTGACAATCAGAAGGTCTCGTACGAGTTACAAGACGGACGTGACGGCCGCCAGATGGCAGCTGATTTGAAGCCTCTTTAACCCCCCGCCAAGTGTGGGAAGATCAATAAGGTCGGCGGCCAATTTCAGGCCGCCGACCGTTTCAAAAGGTCCCAATCCTTACCCTCGCGCCGATTTCGCTCCGGCATGAGTGTGCTCGTCTTGTCCCATCGCAACGATACAGGACGTGCCGCTGGAATGAGTAACAACCATGGTTCAGTCACCCGATTTGCTGACCCAGACTTCCATGATCAACTCGGGCGCCTGCACCCCAGAGGCTGCACGGCTTGCACCGCACTGACGCTCGGGTTTCGAGTGCATTCTTGATGTGGGCTCGCAATTCACCTCGGCGATCCGAGTTTTTGCAGGTGCGGGATTGGCCCGCATCAGGCAGATCCCAAAAAAGCACACTGCACATAACATGCGGCCAGCGTGACAGCCGCATGGCACGATTTAAGGACAACCGACGGTTCGGAGACTTGCATCATCCCTGCCGGATCACGTCCTCGAATTCGCGCCATTCACGCGCTGTCATGCCAGAGTTTTCCTGCGTAACGGCCTCACCCGCCAGCATTCTGCGCAAGCTGTCGACCATCTGCGCGGATAGATTCACGGCACCCAGGCGGTAGTCTTCGAAGGCCCTGTAGGCAAAGGGAACCCAGTCCGCCACGATTTTGCACATTGTGTCGGCATAAACCCGAATCTCGTACTGGGCATGCGGGTCGGCGCGCAGCCGCAGGAAGTGGAACAGGTTGTGTAGATCCACCTTCCAATACCATTGCGTGTAAACATTGGCAGGTAGGTTCATCCGCGCAAGTTCACGCGCCAGCCCCTGCTGCCCTTCCTGGCTGATCATGGCTTCGTAATTGTCATAGCACCGCGTGCTGTCGGCTTTGAGAATTTCCAATACACGCGCCGCTTCTTCGCCCTCCAGGGCTGAGCCCCTCCCCTGGTTGTTCACCTCGGACTGGGCCGCCACATGGTCGGGGGCCGGGATATAGAATTCGCGATCCAGAATGGAGTACCGCGCCGAGTATTCGTTCACATTGGCCGTACGATGACGAATCCACTGGCGGGCCACAAAGACCGGAAGTTTTACGTGCAGCTTGATCTCGCACATCTCGAACGGGGTCGAATGCCAGTGCCGCATCAGATAGCGGATCAGCCCCTCGTCATTCTGCACCGATTTGGTGCCTTTGCCATAAGACACACGCGCGGCCTGACAAATCGCGGCATCATCGCCCATATAGTCGATGACGCGGACAAATCCATGATCCAGCACCTGATGGGCCGTATACAGATGCTCCTCCATTCCCGCTGCGACGACGCGGCGTGTGGGATGCGATTGCGCGCGTTGCGCTTCGATCTCGGCCAGTTGGTCAGAAGACAGCGGCATGAAATGGTCCTTTCCAGCAATGAGTCGCCGCCCACTATATATCGGTAGATCAGGCACAGGAACCGCGATATGTGCGCCCAATTGCGCAAACGCACAATTGTTTGCCCTCTGCCCCTCGACACCTTGCCTTGGCGCGCTAAGCTGCAGCGCATCACCTGCAAAAAAAAGGATGGCACGATGGGGCTGACTTATCTTCACACCATGGTCCGCGTGAAAGATCTGGAAAAATCACTGGCTTTCTACGAGCTGCTGGGACTGAAGGAAACGCGACGTTATGAAAGCGAAGCAGGGCGTTTTACCCTGATATTTCTGGCACCACCGGGTCAGGAAGATGCACCGATCGAGCTGACGTATAATTGGGATGGCGATGATGCACTGCCCAGCGACAGCCGCCATTTCGGGCATCTGGCCTACGGCGTCGACAACATCTATGAGACGTGCCAGCACCTGCAGGACAACGGAGTAATCATCAACCGCCCGCCCCGCGACGGACGCATGGCCTTTGTCCGCTCGCCTGACAACATCTCGGTTGAATTGCTGCAAAACGGCAATGCCCTTGAGCCGGCCGAACCCTGGGCAAGCATGGAAAGCACCGGCCACTGGTGATCGACAGATGCTCAATCGGGGGCCGGCCTTAGCGGCCCGCCCCACTCAGTGTGACGCTGGTTAATCTGCCAACCGCAGGACAGGGGCATCAGGCTCATTCGCGCGGTCCGCCTCATGCGCTCCCACAGATCTGAAATCTCGCCTCCGACGTAGCTGAAACGCTGGCTCAGTTTCCAGCTACTTCAAGACTTCCGCATTACCGGTTCCTTGTAACAACGGGCGCGATGGTCGAGGCCAATAACCATCGCGCCACCCTTTCGAATGAAGTGACATAGCTTGGAACAGCCAAACCAAATGTCTTTCGAAATCGTTACCTTATCACCCAACTGCCCAATCTGCTTGACCGGATGCAGCCCAAAGCCATCCAATTGATCGCTCTTGTACCGAAACCAGACCTTGCCCGATCCGGGCCAAGTTCTTCTGGGCAGACCTTTTTTGTTGCACAACGCACATTTCATTGTGAGAATTCAGAAGGCTGCACGGAGATCTGGAAGCAAGACACATTATTCAACGATTGACCCCGCTCACGAAACCGCCTGGCAACTGGCGCCACCAGAAATCCAGCGCAGGTTGTCATTGAGTACGAATTGGCGCTTCAGGGTCTTCGAAACACCGCATGAGGAAGAGCTTAAAAAGAACCGGGAAACCCGGACAAATTATTCTCAAAGGGAGGAACGTATAATGAAGAAATTGACATCCACGGCCGTCGGGTCGCTGATTGCCCTAGCTGCCTCCATGTCGGCGGCGCAGGCAGACAAGCTGACCTTCTATTGCTCGGCCCAGGAAGATTGGTGTCAACTCATGGCACGCAGCTTCGAAGATGCGACAGGCATCGATGTGAACATGACCCGGAAATCGTCGGGTGAAACCTTTGCGCAAATTCGCGCCGAAAGCTCGAACCCTAAAGGCGACGTGTGGTGGGGTGGCACGGGCGACCCGCATCTGCAGGCGGCCGAAGAAGGCCTGACGATGGAATACGTTTCACCAATGCGCGACCAACTGCACGACTGGGCGATTTCCCAGGCTGAAAGCGCCGGCAACCGGACGATCGGTATCTATTCGGGTGCGCTTGGTTATGGTTACAACGCAGATCTTGTCGCGGCGAACAACCTGCCCGAACCTGCCTGTTGGAAAGACCTTCTGAAGCCCGAGTACAAGGGCCATGTTCAGATGGCGAACCCAAACTCATCGGGCACGGCCTATACGACGCTGGCCTCGATGGTACAGATCTTCGGCGAAGATGAAGGCTTTGAGTTCATGAAGGGCCTGCATTCGAACATCAACCAGTACACCAAGTCAGGCTCGGCCCCGATCAAGGCCGCGGGGCGCGGTGAAAACACCATCGGTATCGTCTTTATGCATGACGCCGTGAAACAGGCCGTTTCAGGTTTCCCGATCAAGGTCGTGGCGCCTTGCGAGGGTACCGGTTACGAAATTGGCTCGATGTCGATCATCGAAGGTGCCCGCAACGTGGAAGAGGCGAAGAAGTTCTATGATTGGGCGCTGTCGCCCGAAGCTCAGAACCTTGCCCTTCAGGTCAACGCGTTCCAGGTTCCATCGAACAAAAGCGCCGAAACCTCGGAAAGCGCGCCTGACATGAGCCAGATCAAGCTGATCGACTATGATTTCAAAAAGTATGGCTCGTCAGACGAACGGAAGCGGTTGTTGCAGAAATGGGATGAAGAGGTTTCAGTTCTGCCACAATAAATGACTGACAAGAAGACAAAAACGACCCATCCGGTTCTGATCTTTTGGATCATTGTCGGTTGGGTCGGATTCTGCCTGTTGCCCTGGTACATGGTTGACGGCGGCCTGTGGTCGTTCGAATGGCTTTTTGACGGCTACCCGTTCGACGAAAATTATGCACCCGCAGCATTTCTGATCGGACAAGGCGAGAAGCTTTGGCTTGCACCGCTTGTGATTGCCCTTTTGCTGCCTTTGCTTGCACTGGGGCGCGTCAAATCCGACCCGCTTTATGCTCGCATTCTGATCCTGTCCGGCGCACTCGGCTTCGGCTGGCTGATTGCTCAGGGGTTCAGTATCGGCATCAGAGGTTTCAACTTCGATTGGATGGAAGCGTTTTTTGGTGAACTCGGCGATCGCCAGTTCGGCATGGGCTATGGCGCGATGATATGCGCATCGAGCTTTTTGTTCCTGCTGACCCAGGGCACCGCGGCAAGAGGCGCCATCAACGGCGATGTCTTCGTCGTCAGCGCAATCGGAGGCGTGATCACCATCGTCACCGCCTTTGTCTTTTTCCCTATCGCAAAGATGTTGTTTGCCGCCTTCGTCACCGAAGATGGCGCCTATTCAATTGCGGTATTCTTTTCGAAGTTCTTCGATGACCGGCTTTGGGGATTGGGTTGTTTTTATGGGGCCAAGTGCGGCGCAGCCTGGAATTCCCTGTTCCTTGCCATCGTGGTCGGCTTTGTCACTACGATCCTGGGCCTGTGTTTCGCTTTGGTCGTGACGCGCTCGGGCTTTCGCTACAAGCGCGCTTTGCGGGCCTTGACCGTTCTGCCGATCATCACGCCGCCCTTTGTGATCGGCCTTGCCCTCATCCTACTGTTTGGCCTGTCCGGGTCCGTTACCCGCTTCATTGCCGATCTGTTGGGCACGCAACCAACACGGTGGCTGTACGGAATGCCCGGCATTCTGATCGCGCAGACGCTGGCGTTCACGCCCATTGCGTTTCTCGTTCTGATCGGCGTGGTGGAAGGCGTCTCTCCTTCGATGGAGGAAGCAGCCCAAACGCTCCGCGCCAGCAGATGGCAGACGTTCAAGACGGTCTCCCTGCCCCTGATGCGCCCGGGTCTTGCCAATGCCTTTCTTCTAGGTTTCATCGAAAGCATGGCCGATTTCGGAAACCCGCTGGTGCTGGGCGGAAACTTCGACGTTCTGTCAACCGAGATCTTCTTCGCAATCGTAGGCGCTCAATACGATCAGGGTCGCGCTGCCGTTCTGGCCATGGTGCTTCTGTTTTTCACCTTGTCAGCCTTCTACGCGCAGCGGGTCTGGCTGGGCAAGAAAAGCTATACCACTGTGACCGGAAAAGGTGACGCAGGCGTGCACCCACTGATGCCGACCGGCCTGTCAGTCCCGGTGTTGGTAGTCGCGCTTGGCTGGGCGCTGTTCACCGTCATCGTTTATGCAATGATCGTATACGGCAGCGTGGTCGAGTTGTGGGGCGTCAACAATTCATTGACCCTTAAGCACTATGTGACCGCCTTTTCTGTGCGTTTCGAAGAAGAAGGCATTCGCTGGACCGGTGCAGCTTGGGACAGCTTCTGGACCACCATTACAATCGCTGCCATTGCCGCGCCGCTGACTGCAGCCGTAGGATTGGTAACGGCATATCTGCTGACCCGGCAAAGCTTTGCGGGCAAGAACGCTTTTGAGTTCGGAACCATGCTGTCGTTCGCGATCCCCGGAACGGTGATCGGTGTCAGCTACATCCTTGCGTTTAACGTCCCTCCTATCGAAATCACAGGCACGGGCGTCATCCTCATTGTCAGCTTCATCTTCCGCAACATGCCGGTCGGCGTTCGCGCGGGCATTGCCAGCATGTCGCAGCTTGACCGCAGCCTGGACGAATCCTCGCTGACGCTTGGGGCAAACTCGTGGCAAACGTTCCGGCGTATCATTCTGCCGTTGCTGCGCCCCGCGATACTGGCCGCGCTGGTCTACAGTTTTGTGCGGGCCATGACGGCGATTTCTGCCGTTATCTTTCTGGTCAGCGCGGAATATGACATGGCAACCAGCTATATTATCGGGCGGGTCGAAAACAACGACTATGGTCTTGCCATCGCCTATTCGACCACACTGATTTTCGTGATGCTGTCGGTTGTTGCGCTGATGCAGTTGATTGTCGGGCGGACACAGATCGGACGGCGAATGACCCAGTCGCGCACTAATGTTTAGGAGAGAATGACATGAGCCTGCAGTCCAAAGCCGCGCCGGTTCGGTTCGAATCCGTTACAAAAATGTTCGGCAAGGATGTGGTCGCCGTTGACAACATCAATCTGCATGTCGAGGCTGGCAAGCTGGTTACGCTGCTGGGTCCTTCCGGGTGCGGGAAAACCACGACCTTGCGCATGATCGCAGGGTTGGAAATGGCAAGCTCGGGCACGATTCTGATCGGTGACCGGGACGTGACCAGACTGCCTGCGACCGACCGCGACGTGTCGATGGTATTCCAATCCTACGCGCTTTTTCCGCACATGAGTGTGTTGGAGAACGTGATGTACGGCCTGACGTTTTCCGGCTTCGCGAAGGACGAAGCTCGAAGTCGCGCCCTGAACGGCCTGGAACTGGTTGGCCTCAAAGGGTTCGACAGTCGTCTTCCGTCCGAACTGTCCGGCGGTCAGCAACAGCGTGTCGCCGTCGCCCGGGCGCTGGTTCTTGAGCCTCAGGTGCTGCTGTTTGATGAGCCGCTGTCCAATCTCGACGCCAAGCTTCGTCGTCAGGTGCGTGAGGACATCCGGGCCATCCAGCAAGACCTTGGCCTGACTGTCGTCTACGTCACGCACGATCAGGAAGAGGCTCTGGCGGTTTCGGATGAGATCGTCGTGATGCGTAACGCGGCCATCGCTCAGATGGGCACCCCGCGCGAGCTATATGATGCGCCGAACGACCGTTTCGTCGCAGACTTCATAGGCGAGGCAAACCTGCTTGATTGCCAGATCGTTGGCACGGAAGGTGACACCGCCACAATCGAAATCGAAGGCTATCGTCATACGCTGCCGCGCCGTGGTTTGACGCCGGGTGGCGCCACCATCGCCGTCCGACCCTCGCGTCTGGTGATCGGCTCTGATCAGGGAATTCCCGCTACCGTGGCCAAGGCGACATATGTCGGCGTCCGGATGGAATACACGCTGACTGGCACTTTCGGTCAGGCCTTTGCTGTTCACGATGACGTCGACGCACCACTTGAGCCGGGCGCTGAGGTCAGGATGAGTTTTGCCGATAAGGGGCCAGTGCTATTGCCCGATTAGATGCCGAAACTTCTGATCATCACACATCCCGAGGTTTCTATCGATCCGGGCATCCCGATCACGGATTGGGGTCTGAATGCAGTCGGCCGTGATCGTGCTACAGCATTCGCTGTGAATGGCGCTCTGGCGAATGTCACCCGGATTTGGACCAGCAACGAGCAGAAGGCCCGCGAAACGGGCGAGATCCTTGCCGCCGCTCGAAACCTGCGCCCGAAACAACACGCGGGCCTTGGCGAAAACGACCGCAGTGCAACCGGATTCCTACCCAAGGAGGAGTTCGAAGCCGCCGCTGACGCATTTTTTGCCCGACCGGAAACCAGCTATCGCGGTTGGGAAACAGCGGTCTAAGCGCAGGCGCGCATTCATCGGACGGTGACCGAGATTGTAGGAATGCACCGGGGTAAAGACCTGGCCATAGTCACTCATGGGGCGGTCGGAACACTATTATGGTGCGCGCTTTCTGGCCGTTCAATTGACCGCCGTTACGATCAGCCTTCACAGGGTCATTTCTGGCAGGCAGATCTTTTGTCACTCAAACCTCAGTCCGGGTGGGTCGCCTTTACCTAGAAGTCAAGAGTTCCACGCGTCCTCGGCGATCTCAAGCAAGGTCTCGAAGACATCTGGCGTGCCCACAATGACGCGCCCTCCGTCCCGGATCATTGCATCTGCGTCCTGATCTTCGATTGTGCCACCAGCCTCCGCGACCAGCAGTTGCCCGGCCAGACAATCCCAGGCGTTCATGTGCTCTTCCACATAACCCAGAAGTCTTCCTGCGGCGACATAAGCAAGTGACAGCGCCCCGCTGGCGTTCCGGTGGAACATGGCCCCACGCTCGATCAGTTCTGCAACGGCAGGCAGGACATGGCGTGTTTCGACCCGGTTCGAATATCCTACGGCTACGGTTCCATCCCGCAACGCCACTCCGGATGCGACGTGAATCGGCGTACCGTTCAAGGTTGCCCCCTCTCCGCGCGTTGCCACAAATGTCTCATCGACATTTGGTTCATGGATCACCCCGACCATGATGCGCCCTTCAGCGACGCCGGCCAGAACAATGGTCCAAGCCGGAATGCCGTTGACAAAATTCGTTGTCCCGTCGATAGGGTCTATTACCCAATCGAAGCCACTTTTCCCTTCGGTCGCACCATGCTCTTCACCGAACACTCCATCCTCGGGCCAGAATTCCGCGATCCTCTGACGGATGAATGTCTCGACGTTCCTGTCCGCTTCGCTGACCCAGTCCTGAGCGCCCTTTTGGTCAACGACAAGATCGCCCCTGTCCGCAAAGTATTTTTTGGCGATTGCCCCAGCTTCTTTACAAACCGCAACAGCAAAATCCCGGCGTTCCGATAGTCGAGACATGGCCATTCCTTTTCCAGTTGAAAGACTGTTGCGCAAGTTCCCGCAATGGCCGGCACGCTGTCAACACCTGTTGCCAGCCGGGCTATTGATTTTTTAGCGCGCGCAAAGAATATGTAAAGCTATGATAAGATCAAGGCGGACAATACCCGCAGGCAGACTAGCATGACCAAAATAAAGAATATGGAAGAGTTCGCGGCCCTCAGCGGGATTTCGCGACCGACGGTATCCAAGTACTTTCACGACCCCGATAGTGTTCGCCCAACGACACGGGCCCGCATCGAAGAAGCGCTGGAACGGTTTGACTATCGCCCCAATATCTTTGCGGTGAACCAGAACCGGAAGCTGACCAAGAATATCGGCATTGTCGTTCCCTATCTGGCCGATCCGTTCTTTGCCGAAATCGCGCGTTATCTGGAACAAAGCTGTATCGCGGCCGGGTATCGCCCTTCCCTGTTCAGCTCTCATGGCGAACAGAAGCTTGAAAATGAAATCCTGGACGGGCTGCAATCCCTGAAACCCGCCGGGGTTTTGCTGGCGCCATTGGGGCGGATTTCAGACCGTTCGGCGATCGAAAAGTTCTGCGCCAATGTGCCGACAGTTCTGTTTGACAGTAACCTTGATGGCCTTGGCGCAGCATTCGTCGGGTCGGACAATTTCAGTTTTGTCTCGCAAACTGTGGAATACTTGACGCGCACAGGCGAACCGCCCTCGTTCTTCGAAATGCGGACGCCTGCCAACCCGAACGCCAACAAGAGACGCAAGGCCTATGTTGAGGTCATGGAGCGTCTCGGGTTTGAGCCACATATCATCAAGGTCGACGGCACGGGTTGGGCGTTTGAAGAAATTGGCCACAGGGGTGCACTGAAGGTTCTGGAGGAGCGCATGTTGCCGAGCGACTCGGTGTTATGCAGCAATGACCGGCTGGCCATCGGCTTTCTTGCGGCCTGCTACGAACAGGGGATTCGGGTTGGTCGCAAGGATGATTGCGCGCTTCGCGTGGCCTCGAATGACGACCATCCTTTCGCAAAGTTTACGTGCCCATCCCTGACAACAGCAGCGCATGACTATGACAATGTTGCCGGGCGCAGCGTCGAGACGCTGTTCGAACTCATTGAAAGTGGAGGGAAATTTGAAACGAGGACAGAGACGCTGTTCCCTGCACGGCTTGTTTTAAGGGATTCTGCTTAGTCGCAACTTTTTAACGCGCGTAAAGTTTTTATTGACGCCGCGACAATTTACGCTCTAACCTCTCTGCACGACATCCAAGCTCAGGGAGGACAGGGATGTATCTGAAGAACGCACTTCGTGCGGCGACTGCGCTGACATTCGTCGCCACGGCAGCAGCCCACGCGCAATCCATCACGATTGCTACAGTGAACAATGGCGACATGATCCGGATGCAGGGCTATACCGACAAATTCACCGAAGCGACCGGGATCGATGTGGAGTGGGTGACGCTCGAGGAAAACGTCCTGCGTCAGCGCGTGACCACCGACATCACCACCAAAGGCGGTCAGTTCGACATCATGACCATCGGCATGTACGAGACGCCGATCTGGGGTGCGAATGGTTGGCTGGTGCCGTTGGACGGAATGTCCGCGGAATATGACGTCGACGACATTCTGCCCGCGATGGCCGGTGGCCTGAGCCATGAAGGGACGCTTTATGCGGCGCCGTTCTATGGCGAAAGCTCGATGATCATGTATCGTACGGACCTGATGGAAAAGGCAGGTCTGGAAATGCCCGAGGCACCGACCTGGCAATTCATTCGCGAAGCGGCGGCGGCAATGACCGACCGCGACAACGACATCAACGGCATCTGCCTGCGCGGCAAAGCGGGCTGGGGTGAAGGCGGCGCCTTCATCACCGTGACCGGAAACTCATTCGGTGCGCGGTGGTTTGACGAAAACTGGAAACCTCAGTTCGATCAACCTGAATGGAAAGAGGCCCTGACCTTCTTTGTCGATATGATGGGTGAGTCCGGCCCCGCTGGCTATGCCACCAACGGCTTCAACGAAAACCTGTCGCTGTTCCAGCAGGGCAAATGCGGCATGTGGATTGACGCAACGGTCGCCGCTTCTTTCGTGACCAACCCCGACGATTCCACAGTCGCCGACAAGGTGGGCTTCGCACTGGCGCCCAATTCGGAAGGCGTGGACAAACGCGCCAATTGGCTTTGGGCTTGGGCCCTTGCGATTCCGGCAGGCACTCAGCAGGAAGACGCTGCCAAACAGTTTATCGAATGGGCGACCTCGAAAGACTACATCGAGCTGGTGGCCGAAAATGAAGGCTGGGCCAATGTGCCTCCGGGCGCGCGGACGTCGCTTTATGAGAACGACAACTACAAGGCGGTCCCGTTCGCAAAAATGACGCTGGAATCGATCCTGATGGCCGACCCGCAGAATTGCTGCGCACAGCCGACGCCCTATACCGGCATCCAGTTTGTCGCGATCCCGGAATTTGCGGGTATCGCCACTCAGGTAAGCCAGGAGTTCTCGGCAGTCTATGCCGGGCAGCAGACAGTGGACGAGGCCCTTGCCAAAGCGCAGGCCTTCACGGCTGAAGAAATGGAAGCCGCAGGATACTGAGGCATCCCTCCCCGGTGGGTGGGCAATGTCCCACCCGCCACTCTGACTTCCACAATTCCCGTTTTTCTCGCAGGCTATGCTTACGCCTGAACAGAGAGGTCTTGCATCATGGCTACTCAACACTCCCGATCCGTTGCGCGCCTGATGATGGCACCTGCCGTGGTCCTGCTGCTTGGCTGGATGCTCGTGCCTCTGACGATGACACTGTATTTTTCCTTCAAGAAGTATCTGCCGCTGCGCGGCGGTGATCTGGGCTGGGTTGGTTTCGACAACTACGTCCGGTTCGTCTCATCCAGTTCGTTCTGGCCCGCGGTGCAAGCAACGCTGGTTATTGTCGGCGGCGTTCTGGTGATCACGGTTATTCTGGGCATTCTATTGGCGATGTTGCTGGACCAGCCAATGTGGGGACAAGGCGTCGTTCGGATCCTCGTGATCGCACCGTTTTTTGTCATGCCCACTGTGTCCGCGCTGGTCTGGAAGAACATGTTCATGGATCCGGTCAATGGCTTGCTTGCCCACTTGTGGCGCTTTTTCGGGGCCGAACCAATTTCGTGGCTGTCCGAGGCGTCGATGACCTCGATCATCATGATCGTGTCGTGGCAGTGGCTGCCTTTTGCGACGCTGATCCTGCTGACCGCAATCCAGTCGCTGGACAGTGAACAACTGGAAGCGGCCGAGATGGACGGCGCGCCGGTGCTGAAGCGGTTCTATCACATCATCCTGCCGCACCTTAGCCGCGCGATTACCATCGTGATCCTGATCCAGACGATCTTTCTTTTGTCGATCTTCGCCGAAATCTTCGTGACCACGGGCGGCGCGTTCGGCACCCGCACACTCACCTACCTGATCTTCCAGCGCGTTTTGGAAAGCCAGAATGTCGGCCTCGGATCAGCCGGAGGTGTCTACGCCATCATCCTAGCCAACATCGTCGCCATCTTCCTGATGCGCATCGTTGGCAAGAACCTGGACGCGTGAGGAGGTAAGACCATGGCCCGCGCCGTCACAACCCGCCGCAAATCGCTGAACACCGCCCTGGCATGGGCCGTCGGTTTGCTGATCTTTTTCCCGATCCTCTGGACCATCCTGACCAGCTTCAAGACCGAGGCGCAGGCGATCGCCAGCCCGCCGCTGTTCCTGAATTTCGACTGGACGCTGGAGAACTACGCGATCGTGCAGGAGCGCTCGGACTACATGCGGTTCCTGTGGAATTCGGTTATCATCGCGGGCGGATCAACCATTCTGGGCGTGATAATCGCAGTGCCCGCCGCCTGGGCCATGGCATTTGTCCCCTCGAAACGCACCAAGGACATTCTGCTGTGGATGCTGTCCACCAAGATGTTGCCTGCCGTTGGCGTGCTTTACCCGATCTACCTGCTGTTCATCCGGTTGGGTCTGCTGGACACGCGCGGGGGGCTGGTCGTGGTTCTGATGTTGATCAACCTGCCGATCATCGTCTGGATGCTCTACACCTATTTCCGCGAGATTCCGGGTGAAATTCTGGAAGCCGCGCGGATGGATGGCGCGACGCTGAAAGAGGAAATCCTCTATGTCCTTACGCCCATGGCCATCCCGGGCATCGCCTCGACGGTTCTGCTGAACTTCATCCTGGCTTGGAACGAGGCGTTCTGGACCCTCAACCTGACCGCCGTCGACGCGGCTCCGCTCACCGCGTTTATCGCCAGCTATTCCAGCCCCGAAGGCCTGTTCTTTGCCAAGCTCAGCGCGGCCTCGACCATGGCGATTGCACCAATCCTGATCCTTGGCTGGTTCAGCCAGAAACAACTTGTCCGCGGCCTGACCTTCGGCGCTGTGAAATAAGGAACACGACACATGGGACGTATTCAACTCAAGTCCGTGACCAAAAGCTTCGGCGACGTACAGGTCATCCCCCCGCTGGACCTGACCATCGAGGATGGTGAGTTCACCGTCTTCGTCGGTCCGTCGGGGTGTGGCAAGTCTACCCTATTACGCCTGATCGCGGGGTTGGAGGATATCACGTCGGGTTCCATCGATATTGACGGATCGGATGCCACCGATGTCCCACCTGCCAAGCGGGGGCTGGCGATGGTGTTCCAGTCCTACGCCTTGTACCCGCACATGACTGTACGAAAGAACATCGCCTTTCCCCTGCGCATGGCCAAGCTGGATCAAGCCGAGATCGACAAACGCGTCGAAGGCGCGGCAAGTGTTCTGAACCTGAGCGACTATCTGGACCGCCGCCCCGGGCAGTTATCCGGCGGGCAGCGCCAGCGCGTTGCCATTGGTCGCGCCATCGTACGCGAGCCGGCAGCGTTTCTGTTTGATGAACCCCTGTCGAATCTTGACGCCGCGTTGCGCGTCGGCATGCGGCTTGAGATCAGCGAACTGCACGAACGCCTGGCGACAACAATGATATACGTGACCCACGATCAGGTTGAAGCCATGACAATGGCCGACAAGATCGTCGTTCTTCAGGCCGGAGTGATCGAACAGGTCGGCACCCCGCTGGAACTGTATCGCACGCCACGCAATCTGTTTGTGGCAGGGTTCATCGGTTCACCCAGGATGAACTTTATCGAAGGCCCGGAGGCCGCAAAACATGGCGCGCGAACCATCGGAATTCGCCCCGAACACATAGGCGTTTCCGAGACCGAAGGAGAATGGTCCGGGGTCGTCAGCGTCTCCGAACATTTGGGCTCGGACACCTTCTTTCACGTCCACGAAACCGGTCTGGCTGAAACAATCACGGTCCGAGCAGATGGCGAGGTCGGGTTCCGCCACGGAGACCGCATCCACCTGACCCCGCGTGCAGATGTGATCCACCGGTTTGACGCGCAAGGCCTGCGGATCGAATGACACGTCTGGCAGGCAAAACCGCCCTGATCACCGGGGCCGCGCGTGGCATCGGGCTGGCCTTTGCCAAAGCCTATGTGGCAGAAGGCGCGCGGGTCGCAATCGCCGACATTGACAGCAAACGTGCGCAGGAGGCGGCCGGTGAAATCGGCGAAGCTGCCCTGGCCGTCGAGATGGACGTGACCCGCCAGAACAGCATAGATGACGCCGTCGCGCGAACAGCCGCACATTTCGGTCCGATCGACATTCTGATCAACAACGCGGCCATCTTCACTGCCGCACCAATCGTTGAGATTGAGCGTGCCGACTACAATCGTGTCTTTGACATCAACGTTTCTGGTGTGCTCTTCACGATGCAGGCTGTTGCGCGCCACATGATCGAACACGGGATCAAGGGCCGGATCATCAACATGGCATCGCAGGCTGGGCGAAGGGGCGAGCCTTTGGTCGCTGTGTATTGTGCCAGCAAGGCCGCGATCATATCGCTGACTCAATCAGCCGGCCTGAACCTGATTTCCCATGGGATCAACGTGAATGCCATCGCTCCGGGCGTTGTCGACGGGGAACATTGGGACGGTGTGGATGCGTTTTTTGCAAAACACGAAGGCAAGGTCCCCGGTCAGAAAAAGCGCGAAGTGGCGGCCGCCGTTCCGTATGGCCGGATGGGCCGCGCCGAAGATCTGACCGGGATGGCGGTGTTTCTGGCCTCTGACGAGGCCAAGTACATCGTCGCTCAAACCTACAATGTCGATGGCGGAAACTGGATGAGCTGATGGACCCCATGGCGAACGCAAAACCTCCGGTTCGGGTGCGGCGCGACAGCCTTGAAGGCCTGCCGGCATCCGTCAGAACACCGGGTTATAATAGCGCGGACCTGAGACCGGGCATCGTTCATATAGGTTTGGGTAATTTTCATCGGGCGCATCAGGCCTGGTATATCCACGAGTTGATGCAGCGGGGTCAGGCATTGGACTGGGCGATTATCGGGGCGGGTGTGCGAAGCTACGACGCCGATATGCGAAAGAAACTGCTGGCGCAGGACTGCCTGACAACATTGATCGAACTGGACCCCGAGGGAATATCTGCCGAGGTGATCGGCCCTATGATCGACTACCTTCCGATTCAGAATGGCAACGCATCTCTGATCCGCAAGATGGCTGATCCGGCCATCCGGATCGTATCGCTGACCGTGACCGAAGGCGGGTATTTTCTGGACGCCAAGACCGGTGCGTTCAACCTGAACCACGATGATATTCGCCATGACGCGGCAAATCCCAACCAGCCCCGCACCGCTTTTGGCGCCATTGTTGCCGCGCTCGGGCAGCGCCGGGCGAACGGTCTGAAACCCTTTACCGCGCTCAGCTGCGATAACCTTCAGGGCAACGGTGCGATTTTGCGAAACTGTATCGTTGGATTGGCCCGTATGTCCGACCCCGATCTGGCCGATTGGATTGACCGGAATGGCGCATTTCCGAACTCGATGGTGGACTGCATTGTGCCCGCGACGACGGAACAATTAATATCGCAATGCCGCAACCTCGGCATCAACGACCGCGCGCCGGTCTCGCATGAAAACTTTCGCCAGTGGGTGATCGAGGACGATTTTTGTGACGGGCGGCCGCCGCTGGATGAGGTTGGCGTGACGCTGACCCAAGATGTCCATAGTTACGAGACAATGAAACTGCGCATACTGAATGGCGGCCACCAATTGCTGGCAAATGCCGGGGAAATTCTGAATGTCCCCACGATTGCAGATTGCATGCAGGACCCCGACATCGTGTCGTTTTTCCGCAAAGTTCAGGCCGAAGAAATTCTTCCCCATGTCAAACCTGTCCCCGGAACAACCGCGACTGAATATCTTGGATTGGTCGAGGGGCGTTTTTCGAATACCGCAATCCACGATTCGACGCGTCGGGTTGCGTTCGACGGATCATCACGCCATCCGGGGTTCTTGCTACCCTCGATGCGCGATGCGCTTGCGGCCGGTTCATCCCTGAACGGGCTTGCGCTGTCCCAAGCTTTCTGGTGCCGGATGTGCGCGGGGGTTCGCGAGAATGGATCCGAAATAGCCCCAAACGACCCTCACTGGGAGGACTTAAAAAAAACGGCGCTGGCATCAAGGGCCAATCCGCAACTGTGGATCGAACAAAGCCAGTACTGTGGTGCGTTTGGTCGAGACACTCCCTTCGCCAACGATTTCGCCCGCTGGCTGACCGCGATCTGGCAGCGGGGATGCCGGGCAGCGATAGCTGAGTATCTGGCTTCGACTCCCTCTCCAGACTGATCCGGCACCAAAAAAAAGGGGGCCCTCTCAAGCCAAATGGACGTAGAAAATAGAACTTGGCTTCGCTTTTTCCAGACGCTGGACAGCCCCCTACTCCACCTCACGCCAAGTTCGTCTGGCAAAGCCGTTCCGAATGTTCAACGACCAAATCGGCAAGCTCCGGCCGACACGAACCACAATTCGTTCCAGCTTGAAGGGCGTCTCCGATTTCATCCACATCAACCAGTTTTTCGTCGTGAATTGCGCGGATTATGGCTTTTAGCCCGACGCCGAAACACGAACAGATCATCGGGCCGCAGTCTTCCAGTTCCGCTGATGACCGACCGGACAAAATCTGGTGTGGTGCGACCTCGGGCAAAGCTGCAAGATAGTCTCGCATCAGCGTGACCGGCTCAGAAGATACAAACAGCACCGCCAACAGGCGTTGCCCCTCTGAGAACGCAATTCTGAATGACCCGCGCCTTTGATCTTCTATCAAAGTAGACACGGCATCGGGCAGGCCGAACCATTCTCGGGCAGTACTCTCCCAATCCTCGGCAACATGGTATCCTGCCAGTTCCAGCCTGTAACCTTTGTCCGTCTTTGCAATTGCCCAATACTCCGACTTTGGCGATGGGACCCCAACAGAGACTGCGAACCCGTACCAGGCGGCATTCATGCGCCGAACAGACACGGCCGTTGCCTTACTCTCCGGTTGTCCCGAGATGGGGTCCGTCACAGTTGGAATCAGCGCATCCACACGGGCCGCCGGGGCCGTTTCCCCCGTCCAGTGAATCGGCGCGAACACTTGGCCGGGCGCGACGGTGTCGGTGATGCGAAGTCGAAATATCCCAGTTCCGACCGAACTATTGATCTCGACCAAATCGGCAGAGCCGAGGTTCAGATGGCGCGCGTCCTCGGGGTTCACTTCCACATAAGGTTCGGCGAGATGAGCCGATAGACGAGGTGACAATCCGGACCGGGTCATCGTGTGCCACTGGTCCCGATTTCGCCCCGTATTCAAAAGCAATGGGTATTGCGTTGATGTTTTCGCAACCGGTGGCTTATGGGAAACGGGCACAAAACGTGCTTTCTTATCAGGATGGAAAAACTGACCGTCACCAAAGAACCGTCCGTCCGTTCCACCAGGTATCACCGGCCACCGCGTCGGGCTTAGTTCATTGTATTCTTCCTCCGTAATATCCGCGAGCTTTGAGACGTCAAAATCCCTGCCAAACGATTTAGCCACTGAGGACACCGCCGCGTATTCCCGAAAAATCTGCGCCGGAGAGTCGTAGCTGAATGGCGTTTTCCACCCCATGCGACGACCGACGTCCGAAAGGATATCCCAGTCTGCACGTGCCTGCCCGGGAGGTGCCAGAACGGCGCGCTGTCTGCTGATTGTGCGATCCGAATTGGTTACGGTGCCACTTTTTTCCGCCCAGCCTGTCGCTGGCAACAGCACATCCGCAAGACGTGCCGTATCCGTCCGGACCGTCAGGTCACTGACAACGGTGAAGGGACATTTCTCAATGGCTTGTCGCACGCTATCCGCATCAGGCATTGAAACCGCAGGATTGCTGTGAATGACCCAAAGCGCCCTGATCTGACCCTCTTTCACGGCACGAAACAGGTCCACTGCCTTAAGCCCCTGTTTTTCACAGATCTTCGGCGCGTTCCAGAAATGTTGAACGGCCTTGCGGTGGCTTTCATTCTCGATATCCAGGTGACAGGCCAGCATGTTGGCCAATCCACCCACCTCTCGGCCACCCATGGCATTGGGCTGACCGGTAACGGAAAACGGGCCCATCCCTTCGCGCCCGATCCGACCCGTCGCCAGATGACAATTGAGGATCGCGTTCACTTTGTCCGTCCCGCTAGAGGATTGGTTCACGCCCTGACTGAAGATGGTGACCACACGCTCGGTCCCGGTCCAAAGATCACAAAATGTCTCGATCTCTTCGGTGGTCAGGCCCGTAACTGTCGGGTCGTCCCGCTGCGCCGTTCTAAGCGCCTCATCAAAGCCGACAGTCTGCTCCAGAAATTCAGGCACGACGTGTCCGCCTTCGTGAATGCTGACCAGCAATCTGTTGAACAAAGCAACATCGCTGCCCGGATGCAAAGCCAGATGAAGGTCGGCCTGATCGCAGCTTGCTGTACGGCGCGGGTCGACAACAACGATCTTTGTCCCACGTGACTGTCGCGCCGCCAGAACGCGCTGGTACAAAACCGGATGACACCAGGCGAGGTTGGATCCGACCAGAACCACCAGGTCGGCCTGATCAATATCCTCGTAGATTCCCGGCACCGTGTCTGACCCAAAGGCGCGTTTGTGGCCAGCCACGGTTGAGGCCATGCAGAGCCTGGAATTCGTATCGATATTGGCCGAACCGATGAACCCTTTCATCAGCTTGTTGGCGACATAATAGTCCTCGGTCAGCATCTGCCCTGACACGTAGAACGCGACACTGTCCGGTCCGTAGGCCTCGATAGTGGACAAAAAGCGATCGGCGACCAGTTGCAGTGCTTCGTCCCACGGCACATCCTTTCCAAATGCTTGCGGGGCCAGAAGGCGATGATCCAGCCCGACCGTTTCACCCAATGCCAATCCCTTTGAGCATAAACGCCCATGGTTCGCCGGATGATCCGGATCGCCGCGTACCGCCAAACCGCCGGCGCCATCAGGGCGCAACAGAACACCGCAACCAACACCGCAATAAGCGCAGGTGGACCGGATTTCAGGCAGCCCGGTTCCGTCCATCAGGCCGCACTCCGCCGGGTTGCCGCTTTGTCGTCCAGCAGGATACGACTGCCTTCCAGCCGCACCGGATAGGTGGTGATGCGACCATCATCCGCGCCCTGAGCCTCGCCCGTGTTCAGATCGAAGACCCAATTGTGCAAGGGACAAGTCACCGACTGACCATGCACGATGCCTTCGGACAGCGGGCCGCCCTTATGGGGACAATTATTGGTAGCTGCGAAGACTTCGGCCTCGGCAGTTCGGAAAATCGCAATGCAGCCGATATGAGTTTTTATCAGGCGCGCCCCGCGCAGTGGCACCTCATCGATATGCCCGACGTCGATCCAGCTCATTCTGCGGCCTCCAATGTGAAATCTGCAATCGGCGCGTAGGTTTGCGCCTTGTCCCGCACATGTTCGGCCCACGGGTCCTTGCGGTAGATGCTTTGAGACAGCTCGAACCTTTCGACCAGAGCCGCGCGGTTTTCCAGATCGTCGACCACATGCCCCCTGATCCAACCCATGCCGACTTTGCCCATCCATTTATACAAACGATCCAAGTACTTGCCGCCTTCCCGATAGGCCTGAGTGACGGCCATCACAACCTCGATTGCTTCGTCTTCGGTTGGCACCTGGCACAGCAATTCGGTCTCTTTCACATCCATTCCGGCAGCTCCGCCGATGCTGATCTGAAACCCAGAGTCCACGCAAACCACGCCGATATCCTTGCAGGTGGCCTCGGCACAGTTGCGCGGGCAGCCCGACACGGCCAGCTTCAGCTTGTGAGGCGTCCACGACCCCCACAGGATTTTCTCAAGCTTGATCCCAAGCCCGGTGCTGTCCTGCGTTCCAAACCGACAATGATCGGTTCCGACACAGGTCTTCACCGTGCGCAAACCCTTGGAATAAGCATGGCCCGAGACCAGACCCGCCTTGTTCAGATCCGACCAGATCGCGGGCAGGTCCTCACCCTTCACGCCCAGAAGGTCGATCCGCTGGCCACCAGTGACCTTGACGGTTGGCACGTCGTATTTATCCGCCGCATCCGCGATGGCGCGCAGTTCTTCTGGTGTGGTAATCCCACCCCACATACGGGGCACCACGCTGAACGTGCCATCCTTTTGGATGTTTGCGTGCTTGCGTTCGTTGACAAACCGGCTTTGCGGGTCGTCCTGATACTCAAGCGGCCAATCAGCCAGCAAGTAATAGTTGATCGCGGGGCGGCAGACATGGCAGCCGTTGGGCGTGTTCCATCCAAGCTCCTGCCAGACGGCAGCCTGGCTTTTCAACTCCTGCCCTTTGATCAGGCGGCGCACATCCTCATGGGTCAGATCCGTGCAGCGGCAGACGGGTTGCGCCGTTGGCATTTGGAAGTCATCACCCAAAGTGACTTGCAAGACCTGTTCGACCAAACCCGTGCATGTGCCGCAGGAGGCACTGGCCTTGGTGCTAGCGCGCACCGCGCCCAGATCGCCGGCCCCTGCATTGATCGCCTCGACGATGTTGCCCTTGCATACGCCGTTGCAGCCGCAAATCTCCGCCTCAAGCGGCAATGCTGCAACGGCTGAGAGAGGGTCCGCAGTGTCACCCCCCTGATAGGCAGGGCCGAAGATCAGCGTCTCGCGCATCTCTTCGATGCTGGTGCCGTCTTTGATTAGCCCGAAGAACCAGCTGCCATCGGCAGTGTCGCCATACATCACGGCGCCAACCAGACGATCTTCTTCGATCACAAGCCGTTTATAGACCCCGCGCGAGGGGTCTCGGAACACAATATCCTCGCGCTCGGGGCCTTCGGCAAAATCGCCTGCGCTGAACAGGTCGCAGCCGGTGACTTTCAACTTGGTCGAGAGGGTTTTCTGTGCGAATGCAGCGTCTTCCGCCAGCAACGACTGCGCTGCCACCTTCGCCTGATCGTAAAGCGGCGCGACAAGGCCAAAGATTTCTCCGTCATGTTCGACGCATTCGCCCACGGCAAAAACGTCCGGGTCCGAGGTCAGCATCTGGTCATCCACATGAATGCCGCGCCCAGTGGCCAGACCGGCCTCCTGCGCCAGTGCCGTATTGGGGCGGATTCCAACTGCCATGACCAGCAGGTCGCAGGGCAACTCGGTCCCATCGTCCAACAAAAGCGCGCGGACCTTGCCATCCTGTCCGAGGATTTCCTTGGAGTTCGCCTGCAGGCAAATCCTGATGCCTTTGTCCTCCAGCGACTTCTTCAGCAAATACCCGGCTGCTTCGTCCAGCTGGCGCTCCATCAGGTGGCCCATGATGTGAACGACGGTAACGTCCACGCCGTGGGCGGCCATGCCTGCAGCCGCCTCAAGACCCAGCAAACCGCCACCGATCACAACGACCTTGTTGCCCGGGCCCATACCCATCATCTGCCGGGTATCTTCCAGATCGCGATAAGCGATCACGCCATCCAGATCATGCCCAGGCAGAGGGATCATGAACGGGTTTGACCCCGTCGCGATCAACAGCTTGTCGTATGGAACATGGCCGTTCGCCCCTTCGACCACCTTCATCTCGCGGTCGATCCTGGCCACCTTTTCGCCAAAGCGACAGGTGATCCTTCGCTCGGCGTACCAAGCGTCGTCATGGGTGACGATCTCTTCATAGGTCTTCTCACCCGACAGAACCGGGCTGAGCATGATGCGGTTGTAGTTTCCGCGCGGTTCCGCGTTGAACAGGGTGATATCGAACGCATCTGGTGCAGCATCGGTCAGGTGCTCCAGCACCCGGCCCGAAGCCATGCCTGCGCCTATGACAACTAGTCTTTGTTTCATGGTTTCACTCCGCTGCAATCGCCTTGGGGGCAGGCGATTTCGGCTTGGCGCCGTGTTCGTATTCTTCAAGGAAGTCCAGAACTTCCTGCCGGTAGGCGTAGTAATCGGGGTGTTCCAACAATGCCTTACGGGTCCTTGGGCGCGGCAGGTCGACCTCGGTGATTTTCCCGATGGTCGCTTGCGGACCATTGGTCATCATCACCACGCGATCGGCCAGAAGGATCGCCTCGTCCACGTCATGGGTCACACAGATCGCGGTGACCTTGGTACGGGACCAGACCTCCATCAGGACTTCCTGCAATTCCCAGCGCGTCAGGCTGTCGAGCATCCCAAAGGGCTCATCCAGCAGTAGCAGTTTGGGCGACAGCGCAAAGGCGCGGGCGATGCCGACGCGTTGTTTCATGCCGTTCGACAGATCGGAGGCAGACTTGTCCATCGCGTCAGCTAGACCGACACGTTCCAGATAGTATTCGACCACATCTTGCCGCTCGGCCATGCTGGCCTTGGGGTAGACCTTGTCGACGCCAATGGCGACATTTTCCTTGGCGCTAAGCCAGGGGAACAGGTTGGGCGACTGGAACACCACGGCGCGCTCGGGATCGGCGCCTTCGACGTGGCGGCCATCCAACTTGATCGCACCCTTCGAGATTTCGTTTAGCCCGGCAGCCATAGTCAGAACCGTGGACTTGCCACAGCCGGAGTGGCCGATCAGTGAGATGAACTCGCCCTTGTCGATCTTCAGATCGAAATCCTCAACCACGGTCAGCGGACCTTTGGGCGTCGGGTAGACCTTGTGCAGTTGCGAGAAATCGAGAAAGCGGTTCTCGATCATTCCTTTCTGTGCCTCGGCAACAGCAGTGGGGACTCCGTGGATTGGCGTGACATCGGGCAGGATGCGCGAGCCTTCGACTTTGGCCTCGATACCCACATCCATGAGATACTTGGTGACGTCTGCACGCAGACGTTTGAAGGTCTCGTCGTTGTTCATCGCGCCCCGATCCCGTGGACGCGGGATCGACACGCGGAACTCCTGCCCCAAAGTCCCGTCCGGGTTCAGAGCGATGATCCGGTCGGCCAGGATGATCGCCTCATCCACATCATTGGTGATAAGGACACAGGTCTTTTTGTCGGCTTCCCAGATATGTTCGATCTCATCGGCCAGATTGGCGCGGGTCAGCGCATCCAGCGCCGACAAAGGCTCATCAAGCAGAAGAACTTCGGGGTTCATCGACAGCGCGCGCGCCACGTTAACCCGCTGGCGCATCCCGCCGGACAACTCCGCCGGGCGGCGCGAGGCGGCGTGGCTGAGTCCAACCATCTTGACGTAATCCGCCACTTTCTCGGCTTTCTCGGCCTTGCTTAGGCCAGGAAAGACCGTATCCACCGCCAGACCCACATTGCCGCTGACCGTCAACCACGGCATCAGCGAGTAGTTCTGGAAGATCACGCCACGTTCCGGGCCCGGCCCCTTGATCGGAGTGCCTTTGAACGTGACCTCGCCCTTGGTCGGCATATCCAGGCCGGCCATCAAATTGATCAGCGTCGTCTTGCCGGTACCCGAGAAGCCGAGGATCACCAGAAACTCGCCCTCTTGCACATCCAGATCGATCCCTTTCAGAACAACGGTCCGCGCGGTGCCTTCACCAAAGGATTTCGAGGCGTTCTTGAAGCTCAGAATGCTCATCTCGATCACCGGTTATTCGTAAAGGTAAAGAGGGATTGCAGCGCGTACATCACCCGGTCCAGCAAGAAGCCGATGATGCCGATGGTGAAAACCGCAACCATGATCTTGGCCAGAGAGCTGGACGAGCCATTCTGGAATTCATCCCAGACAAACTTGCCAAGACCGGGGTTCTGCGCCAGCATTTCAGCCGCGATCAAGACCATCCAGCCAACACCAAGCGACAGGCGCAGACCGGTAAAGATCAACGGCAGGGCCGAAGGCAGCACCAGCTTAGTGATCTTGGTATAGGTGTTCATTTTCAGTACCTTGGAGACGTTAACCAGGTCCTTGTCGATAGAGGCTACACCCAGTGAAGTGTTGATCAGCGTTGGCCACAGCGAACACAAGGTCACGGTGATAGCCGAGATCAGGAAGGACTTGGCAAACCACCCGTCATTGGTGACATAAACTGCCGAGACGATCATGGTGACGATCGGCAGCCATGCCAGTGGAGACACGGGTTTGAATATCTGGATCAGCGGGTTCAGCGCAGCGTTTGCTGTTGGCGACAGACCCGCCGCAATGCCAAGCGGGACTGCCACCACCGTTGCGATCAGAAACCCGAAGAACACGGTTTTGATCGAGGTCCAGATCTGCTGGTAGTAGGATGGCGCGCCCGTGTAAGCGACCTGCTTGACCTCTTCCGCGCGGCCGGCGTCGATCAGCTTTTGGTTTCGCTTCTCGACCATCGCCTCGAACTTGGCGCGTTTGGCGGCTTTGGCTTGCGCGTCCTCGTTCAGATTGACCATTTCCGCCCAAACCTGAGCCGGTCCGGGGACCGCACCCAAAGAGGTCTGCACCTTGGGGGCCAAAGTCGCCCACAGCAGCAGAAATGCGCAAATCGACAAAAGGGGGACCACCAGCAACCGCCAGATCTCGGTCATCTGGGCGCGCGGGTTGTCCCCCGCTGCTGCTTTCAGCACCGGGGTGGCCCAACTGAGGCCAAGGACCTGAAACCATTTATCGGCGGCATTAATACGGGTAAAAAGGCGGGCGCGGCGGTCCTCTCGGGCGGCGTCTGCATTGAATTCTGGATCGACCGTTGTCATCTGATGTGTCCTTGCGATGGCGGGGCACTTGTGAGCGTCGCGCCTGACCCAAGCCGGGCGCAGTGTTGCGGGGTTAGCCTTGCACGTCCGAACCGACGATCTTCTGATCGCCCTTCAGACCAATGGACAGACTTTCGAGGTAGGCGTTGGGGGTGCGGCCGTCATAGGCGATGCCGTCAATGATATCCTCGACCGGGGTCGGCGCCTTGTAACCGTCGCTGTTCCAAGGGAAGTCAGCCTCATTGGCCAAGCCCTCGTCGACCAGCAGGCGCGCGGCTTCCAGATAGATCTTGGGTTTGTAGACGGACTTGGCGACCTCGTCATACCAACTGTCCGGTTTTGCGTCGGCGATCTGACCCCATCGGCGCATCTGGGTCAGGTACCAGACAGCGTCCGAGTAGAACGGGTAAGTCGCGTTGTAGCGGAAAAACACGTTGAAATCAGGAACTTCGCGCTTGTCACCCTTCTCGTATTCAAATGTGCCGGTCATCGAGTTCGCGATAACGTCGTAATCCGCGCCGACATATTCTGGACGGCTGAGGATTTCGACGGCCTCGGGGCGGTTGGCGTTATCGTTTTCATCCAACCACATGGCGGCGCGGATCAAGGCCTTGGTCACGGCCAGCGTGGTGTTCGGATACTCCTCCGCAAATTCGGCGGTGATGCCAAAAACCTTTTCGGGGTTGTTCTTCCAGAGCTCATAGTCGGTGATGACCGGAACGCCGATGCCCTTAAACACGGCCTGCTGGTTCCACGGTTCCCCCACGCAGTAACCATAGATCGTACCAGCCTCGAGCGTCGCAGGCATCTGCGGCGGAGGGGTTACGGACAGGAACACATCCGCGCCAATCTGGCCAGTTACGTTCTCGGGGCTGTAGTAGCCGGGGTGCAGACCGCCAGCGGCGAGCCAGTAGCGTAATTCGTAATTGTGCGTCGAAACTGGGAAAACCATGCCCATGTTGAAGGGCTTGCCTTCGGATTTGTACTTCTCGACCACCGGGGCCAGAGCCTCGGCACTGATCGGATGCTGCGGGCGACCATCCTCCATCACCGGGATATTCGGTTTCATCTCTTCCCAGATTTCGTTGGACACGGTGATGCCGTTGCCGTTCAGATCCATCGAAAATGGCGTGATGATATGCGCCTCGGTCCCGTATCCGATGGTCGCAGCCAGTGGCTGCCCCGCCAGCATATGCGCGCCGTCCAGCTGCCCGTCGATCACACCGTCCAACAGCACTTTCCAGTTGGCCTGTGCCTCAAGCGTGACGAACAAACCTTCGTCCAGGAAATATCCCTGCTCATAGGCCACTGCCAACGGTGCCATGTCCGTCAACTTGATAAAACCAAAGGTCAGTTCATCTTTTTCCAGTTCAAGTTCGGCCAGAGCGGGAGAAACAAGCGCGGTAGTTGCCGCAAAGCTCAAGATCAGTTTCTTCATCACATTTCCCTTCGGTTCGGCCCAATCAGGGCGCGTGGCTGCCCGTTTGCCTTGGGGCACAAAAAAAGCCGCCGACACACACCGCCGGGAGGAGTTGGCGGTTGGTCGAGCGGCTTTGCTCTTGATAGATGCCCATGGACATGGGCGCATTCTGTCGGATGGCTCCGTTGCCTGCCGATGGCTTCAGTAAGCCGACAAAACGTGGTCGCGTCATCTGTATTTTGAAGGACGGCTGAAATTTTTCCGCATTGCAGCATTGCGCGATGCTGCAATGCGGAAAAAATGTGCACACCTACTCGGAAGGCTCGAAAATACGTCGATCGAAGAAGACATTCCGAGACAGAATCAGGCTGCCCTTGGCTGATGCAACTGCCATTGGTTCCGGCAACGCACCTTCCAGTTTCTCGGACGCACCCGGGGTCTCAATTCCTGATCGATGCATCGCTTGCCGGTACAAGTCGCTCCGAAAGACCTTGGCTGCTGCATGTTCGGCAGCACCCACTTCAAGGCCGTTTCGCTTCGCCATTTGATGTGCAATCCACTTGGCCTGACTGCGCCACGGAAAAGTTGCCGCGCCTTCAAAAAACTCTACAAACCCCTCAACATTGCGGTGTTCTCCACTTGGAGAGATCGCAAATTCCCCCATCAAGGCGCGATCGACCAGTTCCGGGGACACATTCAGATAGGCTTTGCGCGCCAACATCTCGGACGCCGTAGAACGGCTGTCGGGATTGGACAACCACCGCCCGGCACGCCAAACCGCGCGCATAAGGCTGCCCAGAAGATGTGGTTCGGTCTGGGCCCAATCGTTTCTGACGGCCAGCACCTTTTCCGGCGCGCAATTCCAGATTGCCCGACCGGGCAACAGCAAAGCCCCAAACTGGTCCTCGACAGCAAACGACCCCCAGGGTTCCCCAACGCAGAACGCATCAATCTCTCGTGTAGCAAGCGCCTGCGCCATCAAAGGTGGAGGAACAGTACGGATCTCGACGTTTCTTGAAGCCAGCTCGGTTCCGGCCACCCAATATCGCAGCAACTCGACATGCATTGAAAATGGAAACGGCACCCCGAAGATCAGAGTGTCGTCGGCGGCCTTTGCGAGTGCAGCGCCGGCAGCTTTTGCATCGATGAAGTCGAAACCATATCCCTGATCCACCAACTTCCGGGCCAGTTGTGCGCCAACTCCGACGACATTGCCATTCAGCGACAGTACGGAAACAGCGGATATCGGGGTCGTGATCCCACCCAGCCCCAGCGCTATTGCGACAGGGATCGGAGATAATAAATGTGCAGCATCGACGTGCCCAAAAGCCAACATGTCGCGCAACGAAGACCAGGACGGTGCGGGACGAAGATCCAGCGAGATCCCTTCGGCGTGGTCAAAGCCCATCTCGCGGGCGACAACCAAGGGGGCAGCATCCACCAAAGGCATATAAGCAACCGGGAGCGTCACGGTTCTCATGACAACAACCCCGACGCCGTCACCAGTGCGTCGGCCACTTCGGCCACCCGACGGTTTTGATTCATGGCCGTCTTTCGTAACAGGGCGTAAGCTTCATCTTCCGGCACGCCTCTGGACTTCATTATCAAGCCTTTGGCCTTGTCAATCACCTTGCGCTCTTCCAAGGCGCGGCGCGTTTCCGCCAGTTCCACGCGAATTTGGCGCAGGACCTGGAACCTGGCGATTGCAATATCCATCACTGGCTTGATGCGGTCGGCCTGCAATCCATCCACGACATAAGCCGACACTCCGGCCTCGACCGCTGCCCTGGCCAATCCCCCTGCCGCGCCGGACACGAACATCGCAACCGGGCGCTCCAACGGGCCGGACGCGACCGTCAGTTCCTCCAGCATATCGCGGGACGGATTGTCGATATCAATCAACACAATATCCGGGTCGTGGGTGGCAATCTTGCGCGCCAGGCGCGAAACACTGCCGATCACAAAGACATCTACATCCCCATACGCTTTCAAGGCGTCAACTATAGCGAAAGCGCGGTCGTGGTTCTGCTCGACCACAACGACGGTCAGGTTTTGGCTCATGACTAGTCAACTGAGCTCTGCCCACCTCAACCACAATTGGAAAGTCCTCCACCCCTTCCTTCGGCGGCAGAATTGCTCAATTATTCAGCGATCATTGGCGCTATGCAAAGATACCGGGCATATTGACTGACATGTCGGCATGTCGAATTGTTCTGCGGATCAATTTGTTGGACAGGTCCCGCAAGCGCTATGGACTGCCAAATGTGTCAATCTCTCAGTACCCGCTTATTGAATGCAGCCCCTGTTCAGACAAACCTGTTTACATAGTTCTCCAGGATTTCCTGATGTCCCGATTGCGGCCTCGGATTTATGTTCTCACGCAAAACGCGCGCAGCAATCTCTTCCAGACCGCTATCCAGCATCGTCGCCGCTGAAGGCGTGTTCCAGCCCGAGTAACGCTTCGACAGCTCAGCTTCCAAACCGCCATCTTCAATCATGGCGGCAGCGGCCTTCAAACCCCGGGCGCAGATGTCCATTCCCCCGACATGGGCAGCCACCAGATCTTTTGCATCAATGGACTGGCGGCGAATTTTTGCGTCGAAATTTGTGCCTCCGGTGGTAAAGCCACCGGCCTTCAGTATGTAATAATAAGCCAAGGCAACTTCCGGCGTGTTATTTGGGAACTGGTCAGTGTCCCAACCCGACTGGTAGTCGTTGCGGTTCATATCGATCGAGCCCAGCATTCCCTCGGCTGCGGCCACTGCAATTTCATGCTCAAAGCTGTGCCCTGCAAGGATCGCATGCCCCTGCTCGAGATTTAGTTTCACCTCGTTCTCCAGACCGTATTTCCTGAGGAACCCGATACAGGTTGCCGCGTCATAGTCGTATTGGTGTTTGGACGGCTCCTGTGGTTTGGGTTCTACCAGAATGGTGCCCTTGAACCCGATCTTGTGTTTATACTCCACGACCATATTCAGAAACCGACCCATGTGGTCCAGTTCGGTTTTCATATCCGTGTTCAGCAGGGTCTCGTACCCTTCGCGCCCGCCCCAAAGTACATAGTTTTCACCACCGAGTTTGTGGGTCGCGTCCAGGCAGGATTTCACCGTTGCCGCCGCAAAGGCAAAAACGTCGGGGTCAGGATTGGTGCTGGCGCCGGCCATCCAGCGGCGATGGCTGAACATATTGGCCGTGCCCCAAAGCAGTTTCGTCCCGGACACCTGCATCTTTTCGCCAATGTAATCCGTGATTTCTTCCAGAGTTCTCAGGTTGTCGGCAAAATTTCCCTGTTCGGGCCGGATGTCGGCGTCGTGCCAGCAGAAGTAGGGCTGGCCAAGAACTTCGAACATTTCGAAAGCAATATCTGCCTTCAAACGAGCCCGCCCCATATCATCCTGAGGATGCCACGGGCGTTCAAAGGTAGGACCACCGAAGGGGTCTCCGCCCTCCCACGCGAATGAGTGCCACCAGGCGACTGCAAACCGCAGATGATCTTCCATGCGTTTGCCCATGACAATCTCGTCTGGATCATAGTGCCGGAAGGCCAGCGGGTTTTTGCTGTCCGCGCCTTCAAACCGGATCCGCTCGATCCCTTCAAAAAATCCGCTTGGCATTTCTGCCCCCTACTCTGCTTTTTGTTCTGGCTGCTTGCCGAGAATGATCATCGACAGAAGGTCGTCATCGGTGACATCTGCGATATCGACCGTTCCGACCAGTTTCCCATTCTTCATGACCGAGGCGCGGTCACACAGCTCCATAACGGCATGAACATCGTGATCGATCAGGAAGATACCGATACCTTGCGCCTTTAGCTGGTGGATCAGATCCGCCACCATCTGCGTTTCATGCGGCCCAAGAGCCGCTGTCGGCTCGTCCATAATCAGAATGCGCGCATTGAAGTAGACAGCCCGGGCAATTGCCACGGATTGTCTTTGCCCCCCCGACAACGCGGAAACCGGGTCATTGAACTTCTGAAAATTGGGGTTCAGCTGCGCCATGATCTTGCGGCACTCAGCCTCCATGGCTGCATCGTTGACCAACCCGAAAGGCGTCGTCATCTCGCGCCCCAGGAAAAGGTTCGACGTTGCATCCAGATTGTCGGCCAAGGCGAGCGTTTGGTAGATCGTTTCGATGTTGTTCGCGCGGGCATCACGGGGGTTTCCGATCTCGACACGTTTGCCGTCGATCAAAATTTCGCCCTGATCCATTTGATAGGCACCGGACAGGACCTTTATCAAAGTGGATTTCCCGGCCCCGTTATGCCCGAGCAAACCAACCACCTCACCGGGATAGAGATCGACAGACACATGGTCGACGGCCTTGATCCCGCCGAAGGAGATCGAGATATCGCGCATCTCGACCAATGGCGGCGTGCCAGATCCGCGGCCAGCATTGGTTGGCGTTTTCTGCGTGTCCTGAGCTTGCATCACTTTGCCCCCAGTCGCTTGCGATAGACGATGTCGATATAGACGGCCAGTACAAGAACGCTACCGACCACGATGTTCTGAAACGGTGCATCGACGCCAACCATGGCCATGCCAGATTGCAGCGCTTGCATGATCAATGCGCCAAGGATCGCGCCGTATATGGTGCCGATGCCGCCAGACAACGCGGTTCCACCGATGACGGCAGCGGCAATGACCCTCAGTTCATCCAGCGTGCCAATGTCGTTCGAATGGTTTGCAAGGCGGGCCGAGGCGACCACGGCCGAAACAGCGCACAGAAAGCCCATCAGTGCAAAAATCTTCACGGTCAGCAGACGTGTATTGATGCCCGAAAGTTCTGCCGCATCCGGGTTGCCACCAGTGGCAAAGATGTAGCGCCCGAACCGGGTTTTTCGCGCCACGACCGTAAGTGTCACCGCCACGATGATCAGGATGAGGACAGAAATCGGTATGCCGTACCCGACGACCAGCCCTTCGGGCATCGTCTCTCCGCGCGCCTCGAACATCCGCTGCAATCGGCGCGTCGGAATGGCGTAGCTGTTGACGATGTAGACGTAGCCAAGGATGGCAATTGCGATTATCCCGGCCAGGGTGGCCTCGGCCCAAACAGGCTTAACGGGGAAGCCATGCGCGGCTTTTGCGCGACGGCCGCTCCACAAGGCCCAGATGGCGATCCCGGTGGCAAACAAGCCAAACAGCCAGCTTGTCGTTGCCCCCAAGGTTCCGTTGGTTCCGCCAAACATCAGGAACTTACTGTCCAGAGGACCAATGGTCTGGCCGCTGGTCAAATACCATGCCACGTTCCTCCAGACCAGAAACCCGCCTAGAGTGACGATGAAGGCCGGTATCGTCAGGTACCCGACCATCCAGCCGTGAAAAGCACCGATCAATGTGCCGACAAACAACCCCACGACTATGGTAATCGCCCAGGTTGCCGGGTTGTTCAAACCCATCCCGAGGACCTGTGGCAAAAGTTCGGTTTGCGTCATTGCCATCACGGCCGAAGTCGTTGCCAGCAACGCGCCGACCGACAGATCAATGTGACGCGTGACGATTATGAACACCATCCCGCAGGCCATGATTGCCACCGAAACCGTCTGAATTGACAGGTTGAACAGGTTGCGAGGTGTCAGGAACCGCCCATCGGTGACGATGTTGAACCCGATGCACAGGATGACAAACGCGCCGATCATTCCCAAAAGCCGCATATCCAGTTCCAATTGCTGGAACAGGCTGGGTTTCGCTTTTTCAGGTACCGGCTGAGACGAAGTTTCGGTCATTTCCGATCTTTCATAGTCAGCAATAGTCCCCGGCCCCCAAAAAGGGCCAGGGACTTTAGGTTTTAGTTACAGGGGGCCGGGCCGTTTTCGACGCCCTGGCACAAGTCTTCCAGCGGAATCCATTCGGCATCCACCACGACAGTCAGGTTGTCTTTGGTGATCGGTACCGGCGCCAGGAAGACCGAGTTCATCGCAGTGCCACCCGGCGAAGTCCAGCTGACCGCGCCTTCAACATCTGCAGGACTTGTGCCACCGCTCAGCGCCAATGCGATTTCACCAGCCGCTTTGCCCAATTCACGGGCATCTTTCCAAACCGAAACGGTTTGAGTGCCCAGTGCAACCCGGTTCAGCGCTGCGTGGTCGCCATCCTGACCCGACACCGGAATGCCTTCCATGCCCTGTGCCGTCAGGGCTGCAACAACACCGCCTGCAGTTCCGTCATTCGAAGCGACAACCGCGTCCACCTTGTTTTCATTTGCGGTCAGGATCTGCTCCATGTTCCGCTGTGCGTTCGCGGGAAGCCAGCCATCCGTATAGGCCTCGCCGACAATTACGATGTCACCACTGTCGACGGCTGCTCCGATGATTTCTTGTTGGCCGCCCCGCAGGAAGTCAGCGTTCGGATCGGTCGGCGAACCTTTGATCATGACGTAGTTGCCCTTGGGCATGGCCGCAAAAACGGCCCGGGCCTGCATTCTGCCAACCTCGACATTGTCAAAGGTCAGATAAAACGCACGGTCGTCCTCGATAAGGCGGTCATAAGCAATGACCGGGATGCCTTCGTCAGCCGCCGCCTGAACCGCCGGTCCGATAGCCTGTGCGTCCTGCGCCAGAATGATAAGGGCGTCCACACCCTGGGCGATCAGGCTTTCGATGTCCGAAAGCTGCTTTGCGGAAGACGATTGCGCATCTGCCGAAATGTATTCGGCGCCCCCTGCTTCCAGCGCCGATTTGATCGCCGCTTCGTCCGTCTTCCAGCGTTCTTCCTGAAAGTTGGACCAGCTTACACCGACCACCGGCTCTGCGAATGCAACAGAGGCCAGCATAGTGGCCGCAGCTGAAAAGCTGAGAATTCGTTTCATGATTTCCTCCCATATGCCGAGCCATCGCATCTCGATTCGCGGCTCTCACAATTTTGAATAGCATATTTATTTCAGTCGGTAAAATATTTACTCTATTAGACGAACTGAAATTCAAATAAGTTGAGCCAACGGTGAGATTCGCGAGGACAAGATGCTGAAAAGCAAAGCCTCTCCGGTTTCTTTGGAACAAAGAAATGCAACCCGGCTGCGGGTGTTGGAGCACATCAGAACAAAAGGATCCGTCTCTCGGATCGATATCGCTTCGGCCCTGCAAACCAGCCCTGCTACGGTAACGGCGGCGACGGCAGATCTCATCTCGGCCGGATTGATCAAAGAAACCCAAAGCGAAGCGCAGCTCAAATCCGGGAAAAGAGGCAGACCAAGGGTTTTGCTGCAATTGGACGGTCAGTCTTACCTTGTGGCAGGGCTCAAGGTCGCGCGTCAGGTGATCTCGGTCATTCTGGTCGACTTCCAAGGCAATGAGGTGGCTTCACACAAGTATGCGCTGGAATCCGCCAGAATGTCGTCGACGGATTTTGTGCTGGCGATCCGCGAGGCACTCGAGGAGACCTGCGGAAAGATTGATGCCTCTATCGGCGACCTTGCTGGCGTCTCAATCGGGGTGGCTGGTCTCGTTGATGCCAGGGGAAACTTCGTGCACTGGTCATCTTCGATTGCCGAAAGAAACATCGATTTCAATCGCCTGCTGTCAAAAGAACTGTCCTGCCCTGCTTTCGTGGATAACGACGCGAACCTTGTTGCAAAGGCTGAACAGTTGTTCGGACTTGGCAAGGGGCTGAGCAACTTCCTTGTTGTCACGATCGAACATGGGGTCGGTCTGGGTATTGTTCTGGACGGAAAGCTATATCGAGGAGAGCGCGGCTGCGGAGCTGAGTTCGGGCACACCAAGGTACAGCTTGACGGCGCATTGTGCCAATGCGGTCAACGCGGATGTCTGGAAGCCTATGTCGGAGATTATGCACTGATCCGTGAAATGACGGTCACAGGTCATTCCAATGAAATGAAGGCTGTTTCCGACATTCATGATCTGGCCGACTCTGGAGATGAAAGAGCGTCTTCCGTGTTGGCCCGTGCCGGTCAGATGTTTGGACTTGGGGTTTCCAATCTGATCAACCTTTTTGACCCAGAATGCATTATCGTCTCGGGCACGCAAAAAAGCTTTGAGCATCTGTGTTCAAGCGAGGTTATGACCCGCATCCGAAGCGGCGTCGTTAAAGTCGATGCGCCCTTGCCGGATATCAAAGTTCACCATTGGGGCGATTTGATGTGGGCCAAAGGCGCCGCAGCATACGGGATCGAACAGATTTCGATCCTAAAGGTCAAGGAACACTCGGCGAATGCGTCCTGAGTTTGCTGCCCTTGTGGTTCTCGCCACCACTGCAAATGCCGGTCCGAACGCCCCCGAGTTCGTTGGCATCGAGGTGCCGGAACATATTTACGATGGCGGCTGGGAGCATTTTGTCGGCGGCGGTGTCGCCGTGTTCGATTGCAACGGAGATTCTTTGCCCGAACTGTTCGTGGCCGGCGGATCGAACCGGTCGCAACTGTTCCACAACACCTCGCAGGGCACGATTTCTTTTAAGGTCGAGACACCCGATGAATTGTCGCTGACCGGCGTAACCGGTGCGTATCCGCTGGACATAGACAGCGATGGCCTGATGGATCTGGCGGTTTTGCGTGTTGGTCCGGACCTTCTTCTTAAAGGCCGCCCAAATTGTCGGTTCAGCCCTTTTGATAAGCTTGGTTTATTGTCAGAAGATCACTGGACCACAGGTTTTTCAGCCACTTGGGAAGATGGGCAGTCCTTACCGACGCTGGCATTCGGGACTTATGTTGATCGGTTCGATCCCGACGGCCCTTTTGAAACTTGTGGACCCACCCTCCTCTACCGCCCCCATGGCAGCGGCTACCAGCAGCCGCAGCACCTTGAAACCGGCCACTGTTCGCTTTCAATTTTGTTTTCCGACTGGGCCCGGACCGGACGCGCGGACCTTCGCGTCAGCAATGACCGCCATTACTACGTCAGGGGTGGACAAGAGCAATTGTGGGCCATGGAAGCCGACCCGCGGTTGTATGATCTGGATGAAGGCTGGTTACCTTATTCGATCTGGGGAATGGGGATCGCATCAAGGGATCTGACCGGCGACGGCTTTCCCGAAGTTTATCTGACCTCCATGGGCGATCAGAAGCTTCAGGTTTTCGACCCAAGCGCCAACGGCCCGACATGGCGCGATGCGACCTACGAAAAGGGAACAACAGCCCACAGACCGCATAGTGGCGGTGACGGAAGACCGTCGACCGGCTGGCACGCTCAATTTGGCGACGTCAACAACGATGGTAAGGACGACATCTTCGTTGCGAAAGGCAATGTCGAGCAAATGCCCGACGCCGCCCTGAACGATCCCAACAACCTGCTCATGCAAACCCCGGAAGGTCAGTTCGTCGAAGCCTCAGTCGATGCCGGGGTGGCGTCGATGGCAAAGTCTCGCGGTGCGGCCCTGGCAGATCTGAACAACGATGGAAGGTTGGATCTGGTGGTCGTGAACCGTGGTTCGGCACTCGAAGTCAGCCAGAACATCTCGCAGGGTGGCAATTGGCTGTTGGTTGATCTTACCCAGGATCAATTTAATCGAGCAGCGGTAGGAGGGTTTGTCGAACTCAGAACCTCGCAAGGTGTTCAGACCCGCGAAATAACAGTTGGCGGCGGTCATGCCGGGGGCATAGCCGGGTTCCATCATTTTGGCCTGGGGAATGAGGACCGCGCACAGATTCGTGTGATCTGGCCGGATGGAAAGACAAGCGAGTGGCTGGAAGCCCCCGCCAACCAGATCTTCCGAATTCAGCGTTAGTCACTTGTCAATGGGCAGACCGCTGGGGACCTGATTGGGCACTCCGAGCCGCTCCGCCGGATGTTCAAGGCTTGCCAGAAAGCTCAGCAGCGCCTCAATCTCTTGATCTGTCAGGGTGATTTTCGGCAAGCCGTTACTTTCGGCAATCGCATCCACATTTTGCTGGTCCAGCATTGGACTTTGATCTTCGGAACCCGGGAAGTCTGGCAACCGGGCCATTTCAATCGAGTAGTTTTTCAAGGACGTCACCGGATCCAGATGGTGGCGCACCATGTCCTCAAGACGGGCAAAAGCTCCGTTATGTCCATACGGAGCAGTCAGTGTCACGTTACGCAGTGAGGGCGTTCGAAAAGCGAATGTATCCTCCGCGCGACCAGTCACGCGGAGACGCCCGTCGTCCCGCGTGTGGCTCTCAAACCGCGCCGCTTTTCCGGGGCCGATTTGCGGCATCGCGATTGAATGAAACTGGTGATCTGTCTGGAACCAGCCCGAATGGCAACTGCTGCACTCAGCCTTGCCGTAGAACAGGCTCATGCCGAATGTGGCCTTTTCCGACAACTCACCTTCACCTCTCATCGCGCGGTCGAACGGGCTGTTATCCGCGCGCCACTCAAATGCGATGAAATCCGCGATTGCGTTGGCAATATCCGTGAATGTGATCTCTTTGCCCGGCGTGATCTCATCGAACCTTTGCCGGTACTCCGGAACAGCCGCGACACGGGCTGCAATCAGATCCCATGCGCCGCCTGGTTGTGTCAAAAACCCAAGTCGCACCGCTTTGCTGACGTCATTCTCGGAATAATGACCTGCCATTTCGTCCGCCGACAAAACCGGGAACATGGCTTGTGCCGCCAGTGCCGACTGGAACCCGGGCCTCATATGCGTTCCCAGCGGCGTCCTGATGCCATTGACTTGGCTTGGGTCCGTCTCAAGCCGCCCGTCATGAAAGAACGTCGTGAATTCAATGGCTCCGAGGTTCCAAAGACCTGGCGAGTTTCTGGGAATTCGTTGTTCGGGCGTGTTCAGGGGATCCAGCGTGCGATCCGTACCCAGCCCTATTCCCCCTTCCCCGATGCCAAGGGAAAGACCATCTGACGTACCCAGCCTGGGATGATGACAGGTCGCGCAACTGATGTTCTTGTTGCCCGACAAGATCGGGTCGTAGAAAAGAAACCGTCCCAACTCGACGCTGTCGAAACCAGGCTCAAGGAACTCCGGCCTCGGCCCAAGCTCTTGAGCACTTATGCCACCGGTGCCCCACATGGACAGGCTAAAAACTGTGATTAGCGACTTAGCCCTCATGCCAACCCTCGGAGATCTCTAAGGCAAGCACCTGACGGTACGGGTTCTCAGGCGTACAGATAATCGACGGAAACGACGGGATATTTGGGGCGTTGGGGTATCCCGATGGCTCAATACAAAGACCGGACGAACCACGAAACGGTTTTGCCATCTTCGCCCCTGAATACACCTGCGCCCCAGGCTGGTCAGAATAGACTGTCAAAGCAAGACCAGAAGGTGACGCAAATACCGCTACCGGAGCCTTTGGATCACGGTTTTGGTCGAAGCAAAAGTAGTGATCGATCCCTGCAGAAATACTTCCGATCGATTTTGACTCTTCAAAGTCCAACTCGTTTTCCGTGGTCGAACAGACCCGACCGGAAGGAATTCCTTGATGGTCGATTTCCAGATACTGGTTTGAAGCAAGTTTCAACCTGTGCGCGTCGACCCCGTCTGAGCTTCCCAAGGTGTAGTAGTTGTGTTGCGTCAAGCTAATGGGCGTGGGCCGGTCCGGATTGGCTGTGAACGAATAAATCAATCGCGGAAACTGCAGCGAGATCCGGACTTCGAACCTGACCTCCCCCGGAAAACCGCTTTCCCCGTCGCGCGAAAGATAGCTCAGCGCGACCTCGTTCAGTGCAATCTGCTTGAGATACCAGAATTGCGTGGAAAGGCACTCCACTCCACCATGAAGGGTGTTTTCACCTTCATTGGCGCTCAGTTCAAAACCAGTGCCTTCCAGATCAAAGCGCGCACCGCCAATCCGGTTCGCGACGCGCCCAACAATTGCGCCCGTATAACTTGTATCCGCGAAGTACGCGGACAGGTCATTGAACCCCAGAATGAGCGGCCTGTCCTTGTACAACCACTCTTGCGTGATTGCGCCGTAATTCAGGACCGAGGCACGCATTTCCCCATCCGTCAACACAGCTGATTCGACCCGAGAGAGCTTTTCCGTGTCCGGTGTCATCTTGCCGCCAACGGCGCGAGCGCCTTGTAGTATTGCCGGTATCGCCCGTATTCGCTTTCATAAAGGTCGATCAGGTCACTACGCGGCTCTATAGTTTCCTCGATCTCCGGCGGCGTCATGACATCTGCCGGATTTGAGTTGTTGGCAGCACAGATGGCAAGGCGCGCGGCGCCCATGGCCGCTCCGAATTCGCTGCCTTTGGGCACGTCCAGCGGCACCTGCAAAACGGTGGCGAGTGTTTCCACCCAAAACCTCGACCGCGCGCCCCCTCCTACGGCCATCAGGCTGTTTGGTTCTGTCCCTGTACTTTTCAGGGCTTCCAGGCAATCTCTCATCGCAAATGCAACACCCTCCATCACCGCCCGGGTAAGATCGACAGGTTCGGTTGCCACGTCCACGCACAGAAATGCGCCCCGGATCTTGCTGTCGTTGTGCGGGGTTCGTTCGCCGGACAGGTAGGGAAGGAACGTAACCGACGAGGGACCAGTCACCCCTTCAGGCAACGCCGCAACCAGTTCTTCCACTGGTGTGCCGAGGTTCCTTGACAGCCAGTTCATGCTGTTTGTGGCCGACAGGATAACCCCCATTTGTATCCACTTGTCCGGGATAGCATGGCAAAAGCAGTGCACAGCAGTTTCAGGTGCGGGCGCATAGGTATCCCTGGCAACAAGCAAAACGCCGGAGGTTCCCAGTGAGACAAAGCCTGCCCCATCCCGAATGCTGCCAATACCACAAGCAGCTGCGGCGTTGTCCCCTGCTCCTCCGGCTACGACAACACGATCGGAAAGCGCCCACTCCTGCCGCAACTCGGCTTTCAACTCTCCACCGGGCTCACTGCCTTCAACCAATCGAGGCATTTGGTCCATGCGCATGTGGCCAGCGGCCAGCGCGGTTTCGGACCATTGCCGAGCGCCAACATCCAACCAGGAGGTCCCCGCACTGTCTGACACGTCCGAGACATATTCGCCCGTCAGCCAGAATCGCAAATAGTCTTTTGGCAGCAGAACTTTAGCGGTCTTTGCGAATACCTCCGGCTCATGTGAGCGCACCCATTCCAATTTTGGCGCCGTGAACCCCGGGAACACGATATTCCCTGATATGGCGCGCATCTGCGGTGTCTGATCCAACATCCTCGCTTCATCAGCGGACCGTGTGTCGTTCCAAAGAATACATGGTCGCAAAACATTGCCGGCTTTATCCAGAAGGGTGGCACCGTGCATATGTCCGCTAAGACCGATACCCAGCAGTTTTGCGAAGGCACTTTCGTTGCTGACGCGGATTTGCCTGACAACTTCTTCGCACGCATCGATCCAATCTGATGGGTTCTGTTCGGACCATCCAGGCTTCGGCGTCGAAGTTGAAACACTGACCTCGGCGCTGCTTACGACCAAGCCGTTTTCATCTACCAAAATCCCTCTGAGACCAGATGTTCCCAAATCCAACCCAAGGTACATTCGACGCAAATCCCCGTTTTTATTTTAGTTGATAAAATTAATTGAACCCGAGATCTTGTCAAGGCGCTGATCAAACCACTCCGTGTGGGGCACGACATGAAGTCCCTTCTGTCCCGCAGTTCCGCAAAAGAGGTGGTGCAGCGCCGGCCCGAGCCGAACTCAACGGCCTCCCCCAAGCGTCGCAGCTCCGCAAAATAGGTCAAGCCGTAAGCGACCGCTATTTCGGCCGGATTGTCGGGTGTTTTAGGCGCGCAGTGCTCGCAGTCAGGGTCCGGTCAGAGAGGTCTTCCCGGTCTGCGCCATGGCAATGCTCAGTTCTTCGCTAAGCGCGTCCCACAATTGCTCCAGACCGGATTCACCCGCGGCCGCAATGGCATACTGCAGGATCCTTCCGATAAATACGAAATCCGCCCCGACCGACAATGCCTTGAGAACATCTTCGCCTGACCGGACGCCGCTGTCGTAGAACACGGGAAAGTCTGGCCCAAGATCGGCACGGATCCTTGCAAGCATGTCAATCGGCGCAGGCGCGGAATCCAGCTGCCGCGCGCCATGGCTTGAAACCTGGATGGCATCCACGCCTGCCGACATCAGGCTGCGGGCATCTTCGACGTCCAGCACGCCCTTGACGACAAGTTTTCCAGGCCAAAGCTCGCGCAATTGCACCAAAGTGTCCCATGTGGCACGCGCCCGGCTTTCGGTGCGATCGAAGTCATAGCCTTCCATCTCGAAATTGGCCATCACAGGCTTGCCCTTCAGAAGGGTGTTCAATGACCAGTACGGGTGCAGCGCGAAGTCGATGAACTGGCGCGGGCCAATGCGGAACGGCATCTTGAACCCATGGCGCAATTCGCGCGGGCGACGGCCGACCTCGGGGACATCGACGGTCAGGACAAGGACGTCATACCCGGCCTGTTTCGCACGCTCGGCCAGTTTGAAAGATCCCGTCCCGTCTCCGCTGAAATACAACTGAAACCAGGCATTACCTTCGGCCTCGGTAATGATCTCTTCCATCGGCGTCGAGGCCACGGTCGATACGACATGTGGCACGCTGTAGCGCGCCGCAAGCCTCGCAAGCATCAAATCAGCGCCCGGGGCGGCAAGGTTGCACATCCCCATGGGGGCGATACCGAAGGGCCTGTCTGCCTCGACATCAAAGACCCGAGACGCCATGGACCGTTGACTGACATCGCGCAGGATACGGGGTCGCAAGGTTATGGCGTCCAATGCGGCACGGTTGCGCGCCGCGCCGGTTTCGGCCCCGGCGGAGCCGTCGATATAATCGAACACCATCCACGGCAGACGCCGCCGAGCCAGACGGCGGGCGTCTTCGGCGCTATGGATGGTGCCTGCGGCCATCAGGCCTGTACGGCCTTCATGAAGCGGTCGCGGATGACGACCGGGTCCATCGTGATCGGCGGCATCTTGGCATTTCCGCTTTCGCATTTGCTGACGATGATGGTCATCTGTTTGGCATCCAGTGCCTCTTGCAGCACACGGCCCGTGTCCTGGGCGGCACATTCGATCACCCGCTCGCACCCGGCGGCCTCGGCCATTTTCGTCAGGGACGTTTTCTGCCCGGCATAGGTCGGCTGATCCCCGGTCGACCCGTATGAGCCATTGTCCACGATCAGCAGGATATAGTTGTCGGCCACGTTGTTGGCGATGGTCGGCAAAGTACCAAGATTGGTCAGGATCGAGCCGTCACCATCGATGACGATCACCGGCTTCGGCTGCGACAGAGCGAGCCCCAGACCGATGCTCGAGGCCAGCCCCATGGTGCCCAGCATGTAGAAGTTGGTCGGCTGATCGTCGATGGCGTGCAGTTCCTGGCTGGGGATGCCGATATTGCAGACAACCAGCTGATTACGCAGGATCGGAGCGATTTCCTTCAGGATTTCAGAGCGGATCATTGGTCGCCGTAGCCTCCCCAGAAGTTGGCGTCGGTCAGGATGGCGACCGGCTTGTTGCACATGAAGGTATATTTCAGGATCGCGTCCAGTTCCTCGACATCCGACTGATGGTGGAAATGATATGTCGGGATATTGAGCTGGGCCAACAGTGCCTTGGTGTGCACCGCCATCTCGACCTGGCAGGCGATGGGTTCGCGCAGCTCACCGCGATACGAGATCAGCATGGGCAGTGGCATCCGGTAATACTGGATCAGGGTGGCCAACGTGTTGATCGTAACGCCGATGGCGGTGTTCTGCATGATAATCGCAGGGCGCTTGCCGCCCATCCATGCCCCTGCGCACAGGCCCATGCCTTCGTCTTCCTTGTTCGAAGGTATGTGATAGATGCCGTCGCGCTGGTCGATTTCTTCGATCACGCCCGCCAATTGCTTGCAAGGGACGGTGGTTACGAACGAAACATCGTTCGCAACCAGGTCGTCTGTTATCTTTTTGTCTATGTCCATATCCGGGATATCAGTCCTGTCTGTGGCGCATAACGCGCGGTTGGATGTGTCAGTATCGGAGTTCAGGCGGTGCGGCAGACATGCACCGCGCACGGAGCATGGCGAACAACACGGGCTGCCGTTGTGCCCAGAAAATAGTCGCTGAGGCCGGGCTTGTGAGAACCAACGACAATGCAGTCCACGCCGTGTTTTTCCGCGTATTCGACGATGCCGCGATACGAACGGCCCTTTACGATCTCGGCTGTTACGTTGTCATGGTCTGACGTTTTCTGGGCCAGCTGGCGGCGGGCCGTTTCAAACCCTTCGCGCACGACGTCTTCGTCCAAATAAGTGCCGACTGAGCCATGCGGCGCTTCGTAGACGTGCAGAGCGATGATCTGCCCACCCGGATTGCATAATGTCGTGGCGGCCCTGAGGGTGGTGCCGGAAACTCCGTGATCCAGGGCCATGGGAACCAGGACTTTGTCATACATGGGTTCTCTCCGTTTTATCGCAGGCGTTCAGGCCCACGGGTCGAGGATAATCTTGGGCGCAGCCACCGAACCGGACCGCAGGTCGTGAAAGGCGGCAGCGCCGTCAGACAACGGGCGCAATTCGGGCCAGTCGAGCGGGCCCAGGCGACCTTCAAAAATTGCCTGTGCGGTGTCACGGAAATCCTGCGCGGTATAGGTATAAGTGCCGATGAATGTGATTTCCTGCAAGGTCATGCGGCGGATATCCAGACCGCCCGCATCCTCACCCAGACCGACATGCGCAATTACTCCGCCCGGCATTGCAATCGCCGAGGCTGCGGCACGGGTGGCAGCATACCCCACCGCATCCACCACCAGCGGCACCATGCCCTGAAACGCGTCGATTGTCTGTTGGCCGCAGCGCTCTGTCAGAAAGGCACGGCGGGCGGCGTTGGGTTCCTGTATCGTCACATCATCCACACCCATGGCGCGAAACGCCAAGGCAGCCGCCAGCCCGATCGCGCCGCCGCCGATGACAAGCGCGCGGCGTTCCATCTGTGGATTCAGCGCTTCGAGTGCAAGTCGGGCGGCATGCCAGCTTACGGCCAGCGGTTCACTCAGCGCCGCCTTTTCCAGCGGCACGTCATCCGGCACCGTTACCAGATTGCGCTCGGGGATTGCCACGAACTGCGCAAAGGCCCCCTCGCGCGGGGGCATTGAAATGATCTCGCGGCGGGCGCAGAGGTTTTCGCGCCCGGACACACAGGCGGCACACTCTTCACAGGTGACCAACGGATTGATCGCTACCCGTTGACCATCACGCGGCCCGCCGACGATTACTCCAGCCGCCTCGTGCCCCAATATGAGCGGCGCAGGACGCCGGGCGTCATGACCCAGATAGGCATGCATGTCGGACCCGCAGATGCCCGAGGCATGGATGCGGATCAGGTGTTCGCCTGCCTGGGCCGCAGCCATCGGCACATCGCGAAAGCCAAGCTTCTCAACCCCTTCATAGACAAGCGCTTTCATTTTGCCGTGAACCCTCCGTCAACCATCAGGACTTGCCCGGTGACATAACCCGACGCTTCGGAACACAGAAACAACAGCGGTCCGTCGATATCCTCAAGCCGGCCATTGCGACCGATACAGGTTTGCGCCGCATTGCCCGCAGCGCGCGCCTTGTCGCTGAACACGGCCTGTGTCAGCTCGGTCGGGAAGAACCCGGGCCCGATCGCGTTGGCGGTGATGCCGTGGGGCGACCAGGCTTCTGCCATGGCGCGGGTCATCTGACCGACCCCACCCTTGCTGGCTCCGTAGGCGATGCCACCGGGAAAAGCCCGAAAGGTCTGGAGCGAGGCGAAATTGACGATCCGCCCCCACCCCCGTTCCTTCATCGCAGGCACAAATGCCTGGCTGATAAAGAAGGGCGCTGAAAGGTTCAAAGCCAGCGTCTGATCCCAATCCGCAATCGTCACTTCGTCCGCTGGCTGCCGTGTATTTATCCCGGCCGCATGTACCAGAATATCCGGCATTCCGAAGGGGGCCGAAATCGCTTCTGCCAGCGCCTTCAGCCCGCCGCGGTCCGCCACATCCGCCACCACATGGGCACCGCCAGCCCCGATTTCCGCACACAGACCTTCCAATGCCTCGGCACGCCGTGCGACCGCCACAACCTGCGCTCCGGCGGCAGCGAGCGTCACTGCCGCTTGCCGTCCCAAACCGGAACTGGCGCCGGTTACGCAGGCAGTTCGGCCTGTCAGATCAAACAGGGCACGCGGGTCAGCCATTTGCGGTCAGATCAAAGACTTCGTCCGGGAAGTACTTGGCCAACCGGACGTCGGCGGCACGCGCGTGCCCCTCCATCCCTTCCAGCCGGGCAATCCGCGCGGTGGCCTCGGCCACTGGTTTCGAACCCTCGCGGGTTGCGCGCTGCCAGGTGACGATCTTCATGTATTTGTGAACCGACAGCCCGCCAGTATAGCTTGCCGCGCGCGAAGTCGGCAGCACATGGTTGGTCCCTGCGGCCTTGTCGCCGTAGGAAACTGTAGTCTCTTCACCCAGGAACAATGAGCCGTAGCAGGTCAGCCGCTCAAGCCACCAATCCAGATCCGCGGCCTGCACTGTCAGATGCTCGGGCGCGTATTCGTCGGAACAGGCGGCCATTTCTTCTCGATCCGCACAAAGGATCACCTCGGCATAGTCACGCCAGGCCGCTGCGGCGTTCTCGCGGTTCACCTCGGGCAGGTCGTTGATGTAATCCGGTACCAGCCGCATCACGTCTTCCGCCAGGGCGCGGTTGTCGGTAACCAGCCAGACCGGAGAGTTGTAGCCATGCTCTGCCTGGCTCACCAGATCGGTAGCGACGATGTGGGCGTCCGCTGTGCCGTCAGCCAGGATCAGGCTGTCTGTCGGGCCTGCGATCATGTCGATGCCAACGCGACCAAACAGGATGCGCTTGGCCTCGGCAACAAACTGATTTCCGGGGCCCACCAGGATGTTTGCCTTGGGCAAGCCAAACAGACCGAATGTCATTGCCGCAACCCCCTGAACACCACCCATTGCCATGATTTTATCCGCGCCGCAGATGTGGGCGGCATAAATGATGGCCGGGGCCACACCGACGCCGGGGCGCGGCGGCGAACAGGCGGTGATATGCTTGCACCCTGCCACCTTGGCGGTGGTCACGGTCATGATGGCGCTGGCAATATGGCTGTAGCGCCCGCCCGGCACGTAGCATCCGGCCGCATCCACCGGGATCGCCTTTTGCCCGGTAACGAAACCGGGCGAGATTTCCATTTCCACGTCATGCACCGTGCCTTTTTGCAGCTGGGCAAAGCGGCGAACATTGTCGTGGGAAAACCGAATATCGGCCTTCAGTTTCTCCGGGACCAGTGCACAAGCCGCTTCGATCTCTTCCGGCGTCAGCAGCACGTTGCCCTCGTACTGGTCAAACTTTGCGGCATATTCCAGAGCCTTGGCATCGCCTCCAGTCTCAATGTCGTCGAGGATGCCCTGCACGATCTTATGAGTTTCAGACGCGTCCGACTTGGGAGTCAGGGTGGCCTTTTTCAGATATTCACGGGTCATTTCCAGGGGGTCCTACTTGTAGATATCAGGAAGCAAAGTGGTCGAGATCGGCGGGAAATAGGCGATCAGCAGCACGACGATCAGCATTGTCAGAACAAAGGGCACGGCACGGGCTGCGATTTTCAGGATCGACTCGCCGGTAATGCCGGAGACGACAAAGAGGTTCAGTCCCAGGGGCGGTGTGATGAAGCCAACGCCCAGCGCGGTGATCATCATGATGCAGAACTGGATCTCGTTCATGCCAATGTTGTCGGCCAGAGGTTTCAGGATTGGCGCCAGGATCACGATGTTGGGCGTCGTCTCCATAACGCAGCCCGCTGCGATCAGGATGCAGATCATCAACAGGATCAGCATGGCCGGATCATCGGTCAGCCCGGTTACGGCGGTCACAAAGCCCTGCGGCACACCCATGATTGCCAGCGCCTCGGCCAGCGGGGCTGAAAATGCGATGATCGGCAGGATCACCCCGTTCACTTTGGCAGAGCTGACAAGCATCGCCGGAAAATCCGACAGCTTCAGGGTGCCCAGTATGAAACCCATCACGATGGTTACGACCACCGCCGTTGCGCCGGCTTCGGTCGGGGTAAGACGGCCCGAGAAGATGCCGTAGAAAATGATCCCCGGCACGATGAAGGCATACCAGCCGGATTTCAACGATTGACCCAGATTGCCCATCCACTCGCCCAACCCCATGTTGCCGCCGGTCTCATAGGTATAAAGGCGGTTCATGATGATGTTGGTGATCAGGATCGACACCAGGATCGCAAGACCCGGGATAAGCGCCGCCAGAAACAGTGTTGACGCTGAGATGCCCAGCACGAGGCCGATAATGATATACGCGATTGAAGGTGGGATAAGGATGCCGGTACAGGCGCCAGCCGCCACCAGGGCGCAGGCATAGGGTCGGGGGTAACCGCTTTCGACAAGCCGCGCGATTGTCATCCGCCCCACGGCAGCGGCACCCGCCGCGTCCGAGCCCGAGATCGCCGCAAACATCCCGCAGACCAGAACGGTCGCTGATCCGAAACCGCCGCGCGTCCAGCAGGTCAGCGCCTCGGCCACATCCAGAAATTTCTTACTGAGGCCGGTTCGCACAAGCACATCGCCGGTCAGGATGAACAGCGGCACAGCTGTCAGTGCAAATGCGTCGATACCGGTGAACAGGCTTTCACCGATGGCGCTCAGCGGCAGGTCGCCCGACATAATCAGCATGACAATCGCCGCGGTGCCAATGGCGGCCCAGACCGGCACCGCCAAAGCGATCAGGCCCACGAACAGGATCACCGGCAGGTAAAAATCCCATCCAAGCTCAACAGTCTGATTGAGGGAGTTCCAGAGCATTCGAGTTCTCCTCAGTCAAACAGCTTGTCGCCTTCGAAGACGGGCGTGCCGTCGCGAAGGGATTTCAGGTCGCGCAAAAGGGATTGGATCAGCCGCCATATCATCAGCGCAAATCCGGTCGGCACAGCCATTAGGAACCAGACCTTGGAGACCCGCAACCCGTCCGTGACCGAACCGAACTTGGCCGAGACATGAACCGCCTCATACGACCAGTAGAGCGCGATAACGGCCACCACGAACATCACCAAATCGCCGAAGATGTACAAAGCCGCCTTAGGGCGTGGCCCCAGGTAATGCATGATCACGTCGATGCGGATATGGGCGCGTTCCTTGACGGCCGCCGCCGCGCCGATCCAAGCTAGATATATGAAGGAATAGCGGACGATCTCTTCGCCCCAGATCGAGGAAAAGGCGAACACTTCCCGCCGCAACACCTCGATCGCCATGGTGATGACAAGCATCACGTAGAACACCAGTAGCAGCCAGCGCTCGGCGTCTCGGTCGATTTTTTGCAATATGGTCATTTCCGGCCCCGGTCCCTGGCAACATTAGACCTGCCGGTCCGCTTGGACCGCCGCCATCTGGTTGCACGTGGTAAAACGGGCGAGAGAGGTCAGCCCCCTCGCCCGTCGGATCTTATGCGTCGTGGACGTAGTACTTGCCCTGCGTTCCAGCCGCCTCGACCAGTTTTTCGAAATTGTCCATCGAGCCAGCAAGTTCGGTTTTGAACGGATCCCATTCCGAACGCTGATAGCCACCGGCATCCTTCCACTCGGCCAGTTGATCATCGGACAGCGAATGGAATTGCACGCCTGCCTTGTTCAGTTCCGCCATGGCATAGGCCCGCGCCGACGGTACTTTGGACAGGTTCTGGTGGCTGGTCATTTCCGACCCCCACATGATCCCCTCCTGCACATCGGATGGGAGTGAATTGAACCATTCCAGATTACAGGAATAGACCTGACTGTCCGGCACGGCCTGCGTGAAGGTGACGTTGCTGAGAATGTCCTTGAAGCCAAAGACATACAACGCACCGACCGACGGATCCAGCGCATCGGCCACACCCTGCTTGATCGCCGATGGCGTCTCGCCCCATGCGACAGGTGTCGGGTTGGCACCGACCATCCGATAGTATTGCTGGAGCATCTTCGAACCCGGCACGCGGAATTTCACACCGCTCATGTCCGACGGGGTAAGAATGGCGTTTCCGCCCTGACGCACGGCGACAACCCGTGGATCAATCACAACGTAGAAAAGCGCCTTGAACCCGGCGGCTTCGACCTTGGGATGCACTTCGTTCTTCCAAGTGTCGGAATGCACCAGATTGGTAAACCGCTGGTTCGAGCCGCACAGATACGGCATGTTGATCAGATCGACGGTCGAGGCAAAAGGCGCAAAGTTCGACAGCGAATGCTGTGCTGCCTGAATTGTGCCGCCCTGAACCTTCTGAACCAGCGCGCCGCCCGCACCCAACTGCCCGCCGGGGGCCAGCTTGACGTAGATCTTGCCATTGGTCGCGTTCTGGATATTTTCCTTCAGATCCAGCTGCATGATCGGATAACTGCGCGATGCGCCCAGTACGTAAGCCGTGGCGACGGTCATCACATGCTCGGCTGCATTCTCGCGTTCTTTCTCTTCTTTGGCGGTTTGCGCTGCGGCCTCCGAAGACCACAATACGCCGCCAGCTCCGGCCACCACCGCCGCTGTGAACGAGCCAGTTGAAGCCAGCTTCAGAAAATTCCGGCGCTCAGCAGATTTGAGGCCATCCTTGCCATTCGTCATTTTCTTCCTCCCATTGAATCCGTCAGCTGCCGTTGTTGTTTTCTTGGTCAGCCTCTCGCTTGAGAATGGCCGCCACGAACAGGATCGAGGCAGCAAACAGAACCAGCATCTCACCGACATCCCCCAGGAATCCGCCGCCTCCAAATGCGCCCAGCGCCACATTTGTGAAAAATACGGCAAAGACGACAGCAGCAGCCCAAAGGAACATCGCAAAACCCCGGATTGTTTTCTCAACTCTATTTGTAAGCGCTTACATCAATAATGCAAGCGCTTACATCAACAGATGGCAAGACCGGTTTTTTGTGGTAAGACGGTGCCAAAGCAACAGCAGGCTCCGCATGGGAAAAACCCGTACAGCTCCGACACTTAACGACGTTGCAAAGGCGGCCGGCGTTTCCACCGCCACTGTGTCGCGATGCCTGAATTCGCCGGAACGGGTAATCGAGCAAACCCGGCGTCGGGTCATGCAAGCGGTCGAATCGTTGGGCTATACGCCGAATTTTGCAGCCCGTGTTATGGCTGCGAATCGCAGCTTCACCATCGGTGCGATTATTCCCACAATGGACAACGCAATCTTCGCCCGCGGATTGCAGGAGTTTCAGGACCAGCTTCGTGAAAGCGGATATACCCTTCTGGTATCCAGTTCCGCTTACGACCCCGAGGTGGAGAGAGAGCAGATCCGCACGCTTGTCGCCCGCGGTGCGGACGGGTTGCTTCTTATCGGACATGAGCGTGACGCAGACATTTATGAGTATCTGGAGCGCCACCAGGTTCCATCACTTGTTGCCTGGTCCTATGACCCGGACGTCAAGCGGCCGTCCGTCGGTTTCAGCAACAAGGATGCTATGGGGGAACTGGCGCGAACCGTGATTGCGGCAGGACACCGGCGGATCGCCATGATTTCGGGCAAGACAAAAGGAAACGATCGGGCGCAAAACCGCGTCGAAGGTGTCAGGCAGGCTATGTCACAGAGCAGCCTCGACGCCGATGCCTTGACCTTGATCGAAACCACTTACGAAATTGACAAGGGCGCTGAAGCCTTTCGGCAACTGATGGCCCTCACCCCAAGGCCAACAGTGGTCATGTGCGGCAACGATGTTCTGGCCGCAGGTGCACTGTGCGAGGCCCGAAGACTTGGAATACAGGTGCCGGAACAAGTTTCGGTAACGGGTTTCGATGACATAGAATTGGCCGAGATCGTCAGCCCGGCCTTGACGACCGTACATGTTCCCCACCGGGAAATGGGTCGCAAGGCCGCGCGTGAATTGACTGCAATGGTTGAGGGCAAATCGGAAGGCCATTCAATCTGCATCAATACAAGGCTGGTCAGCCGACATTCGCTGGCAGAACCCGACTGCCACACATCGCAATAGACGCGTGGGGTTTGCATCCTCCGTTTTCGCCCCAGTGAAGTCAGACATTTGCGGATAGCCAACTGCCCGACCAAAGCGCACTGTACCCAAAGCACGGTCGGCAACCTTCCCAGCAACGTCAACTTGACCGGCAGTGATGGGCGCAGTCTGTCGCCGCAGTTCGATCTGGGTCTGCATTCAGAGAGCTTTGCCTGCGCCGGCTTTGACGCGTCACCCTAACACCCTAAAATAGATAAGAAATAATCGCTATCATCTTGGTGCCGCATTCTGGAAATCGTGGTCCACCGCCTTGCCATCTATACCGCCCGAACTCTGGCGAGTTTCTGGATGGTCGAGAGCAAAGCCTCATGCCGGACCAGTGCAAGGCCTTTAGGGATCAGTGCGGACGCTCGGTCAAAAAGGCCGGCTCGCCGCAATGCGGATGAAACAGACGTAGAGAGTGAAGCATTGAGTGGCGCCTTTGATGTCGTGCATCAATTGTGTGGATGCGCAGCTTTAGTCCAATCAAATGCCGAGTGCTTGCAGGTCAAACGGCAGAAGGAACTCCTCGTTCTTCGTATTTCGGATCAGGAGTTGGTCTTTCCGGGTCTCAATGGCGTTCACTCCGCTCCCATCACGCCAACGAAACGCACCGACGACATGACTAATCTCAACTTGGCCGTCTGGGTCCAGTTGAATGACTCCACGACCTTTGGGAAAACCGTTTTCATCAGCGCCCAGAACGGTCGACGCAGCCCCCTCCTCGACCCCAAGGCAGGCGAAGTGCCTGCCCGACCACGGAGCATAGTAACGACCTCCGTTGGAATGCCACAACATTGTCATCGGCAAAGCCTGTGCCGATTTGAGTGACAGGAAAACGTCACCCTCCACCGGGCGAATAACCGCAGTCCACCCCAGTTTCACTTCAGGGGGTTCCAGCCCAACGACAAAATCTTCGCTTTTCGAAGACCATGGATAGTGTGACAGGTCCAAGTCGTCTTCCATACCGGGGAAAGACGACAAAGTATCACTTTCAGCCGGGTATTTTAGCGCTGAATGGCCCAATGACGGATCAACTTCCAGCGGGGTCTGAGGTGTTCTCCAACACTGCTTTCGAGAGGTTTGAATGATCCCGCCATTTGGCAAAGATACGTTCGCGTGATTGGCTACCGGCACCAACCCGTCGCCACCAATGAACGTATGACGCTGATAGACAAATGGATGCCCCGGGCGCAGTGTGATCTCTTTCTGCAGCCTTGCCCCATAGACCGTTTTTTCGAGCTCGGCTCGTAAGTAGTTTTCGGTCTTTTTCTTCAATACCCAGCGTGAATTGGGCGGCCATCCATGCAGCGGCGACGCGCCCTCGGTTGCCCCGAAAGGCGCGCAAAAAAAGTCACCACCGAGTTTTTCCAGATGAGGCGCAATACCCTCGGGCATGGCTTCGCCCGTTCCGACCCAAGGTGCGCGATGCAGCGGCGAGATCTCGGTACCGCCGTCATTTACGCAAAAGCTCTCGATCAACCCCAACTGCAAATCGAAGGAAAGCCGGATACCAGTAGCGGACAGGTTGATCACAATTGATACCTCACCCAAACCATCATTCCACCAGAACCATCACACGACCATGTTCCACTTTGGTTTCGTGGGTGCGAAGGTCTTCACATGCAGGCGCTCGTAGAGCTTTGCCCGAGCGGTAGTCGAATAGCCCGTTGTGCTTGGGGCACTCGATCTCATAATCCATAACCAGGCCGTCCGATAAGTGCACCTGTTCGTGTGTACAGAGACCGTCAGTGCAGTAGAACTCATTATCCTGACTACGGAAAATTGCGTATGTACGGCCCTCGTGATCCCAACGAATGACGTCCTCTTCGTCAACATCGTCTACGGCGCAAGCGTCGAACCAAGGCATTACACTCCCTCCCGGTCGCCGCTTACAGTTTCCGTTTTTCGCTCGGGAACAGCCATGTGCAAATGCTCTCGATAAGGTCGCGCCGTCGTTGGAAGTGTTTTTCGAATTGCATAGTTCGGATCAATGTGTTGCTTCATGACGGAGCCCATCATTTCTTTGTAGCCATCCCAAATCGAGGTATTCGGCGGCGGCAGGTCATCCTTGATCAACTCATGAAGCGCTGGAAGTGAGTAATATGGCACCATCGGGAACATATGATGCTCGATGTGGTAATTCATGTTCCAGTAAACCCAACGGCTGATCGGGTTCATGTAGAGCGTTCGGGAATTCAACCGGTGATCAAGAACGTTCTCGGCCAATCCTCCATGCTGAAGCAGCCCCGTCATAACAAAATGCCAGCATCCGTAGACCCGGGGGCCGCCGATCAGGAGTATCGGGATCAGGGACTTCCAAGCTGCCCCAGGGACAAACAATACCAATGAAACCAATAAAACAGCGGCGTAGATTGCGACGTGAACCCGTGCCCAGAATACTGCTTTCGGCCACTGGCTTTCCGGAATGTAGTCCCGCTCTTCCTGCGACAGGTTCCCCATGGAATTTCGCATCAGAACTTTGAGCGAAGTCCAGGTCTCGACAATCCCTACAAATGCAAGCGTCTTAAGGATCAGGTTGATCGGATGCATCCACGTTATTTCGGGATCGCGGCCAACAATAAGTGTATCGGTGTGATGCCGCGCGTGGCTCCAGCGCCAATTGACCGGGTTTCGCATGATCTGGAAGGACGCGATGTGGTACACGACATCGTTCATCCACCGGGTTCGAAACGCTGTTCCGTGACCACATTCGTGCCAACGGCTGTCGCAGGCCGAACCGTATACGACCCCGTAAGCAAACCAGAAAGGCACGCAAAGCCAGCTACCCCAAAAGTAAAGCCCGCCAGCCGCAAACACAAAATGCAAGGCAATCCATATGGCAGTGTCACGAATGGCAGGCGCATTCCGACGCTTCATTAGAGACTTCAGCTTCTTTCGGGGAACCTCGCTATGATACCACTCGGCGGCCGACAGACCGGCCTCTATCGCCTGGCGCGTACTCGTACCGGTCAGGGAATAGTCCCGAACAGCGAAATCCGAGCCAGTGGATGCGGTCGACTTACTCATATCCCCTCTCTTCATCGCTCATGGCAGTTCGTACGCGGCTTCCTTGACCATAGCAAAGTCGCCTCGAATTTTGGTCCGTCAACTGGGCGGCGCTGTGCTCGCCCGCGTGACAAGTTCCACGGAAACTGCCGTTTTTGTCGGAAGGTTCCGGCTTGTATTCGCCAACTGGCCCAGCAACACCTCGGCTGCACGGCGTCCCAGTTGATGCCGGTCTTGTCGGATTGTTGTCAGTGCGGGAACGTAAGAACCTGACATTTCGATATCGTCAAAACCGACAACCGAAATGTCTTCGGGCACCTTCAGCCCGCCTGCGACCAGCCCAGAGATCAACCCAAAGGCAACCATGTCCGCCGCGCAGAATACAGCCGTTGGGCGGTCATCCATCGCGAGTATTCTTCTGGCGGCCTCATGTCCTGATTCCAGCGAGAAATCGCCCCTGATGATCCACTCGGGCCTCGCCGGAAGCCCCAGCCGCGTCCGTTCTTCGACCATGCCCTCACGCCGGGCCGTTGTCAGAACATTCCCGTCGGGGCCGGTCACATGCGCGATTTTCTTGTGGCCCAAATTATGCAGATGCCTGATCGCCAATCGCGCACCTTCGGCGTTATCACTGGAAATCACCGGAAAGGACGCGCCCTCGACCCATTCACACAAAAAGACAATTCGGTCACCCGCCCCGTACCTGATGCATTGCTGCAACGCGGCCGACGATATCCCGCCGTCCAACGAAATTGCACCGTCGATCCGGCCATCCCGAAAGTACCCGGCAAGAGTTTCATCCTGCAATGGATTGCTTTCGGTGTCAGCGATCAGAACCGCGTAGTCCGATCCGGCAAACCCCTCGCTAATACCTGCCAAGATGCCCGAGTAGAAAGGTTTGCCTAGATTGGGGACCAGGATCAGTACAGCGCCCGCCCTTTGCATGCGCAGGTTTCTGGCGGCCTGGTTGACGCGGTAACCTGTCTCATGAATGGCTTCCTGCACTGCCAAACGCGTTGTTTCCGACACCAGACCAGGATTGGACAAAACACGACTGACCGTGGCCGTAGACACCATCGCGGAACGGGCAACATCCTGTATCGTGGCAGGTTTGGGCTTCTTGTTCATGACCAGTCAGAAAATTTCCAGCTTGACTCGAATCTATTGTGATGCCGATTATGTAATCGATTACAACTTTTGAAAAGCAGGTTTTTTCGAAAATGTAATCGATTGCAGAGGAAACTCGCCGATTGAGGGAAGTGATGGCATCCGAATTCAAAAGCAGCAGAAGCCGGGCTCTTTGATGACTTCGAAGACCTCCTTCGACTTTACCGGGGCAAAGGTCCTGGTGATTGGCGCCAGCCGGGGCGGTATTGGCGCAGCTGTTGCCAGAGCATTTCAGGACGCGGGCGCCGAAGTGGAAATTACCGGCGTGGAACCGGATTGCATCGAAGAGGACGCAACCCGGTTTGGCTACAGTCAGTTGGATGTAACCAACACGGACGAAGTCTACAAATTCGCTGGAGCACGGAACCATATTGATGTGCTGATCAATTGTGCCGCGATCACACGGCGCGGCGAGGAGATGGAGCCCGACTTCTTCTCACACGTGCTGGACGTCAATCTGACCGGGTCGTTTCGCTGCGCCGAGGCGTTGCACCCTGCCCTTTCGGCCGCAAAAGGACGCGTCATCAATGTGGCCTCGATGTATGCGCGATTTGGTTCACCGCAAAACCCGGCTTACGGCGCCTCGAAAGCCGGTGTGGAACAACTGACAAAATCGCTGGCAATCGCCTGGGCCAAGGACGGTATTCGGGTGAATGCGATCGCACCGGGGTTCATCGTGACCGAACAATCGGCCCGGGCGAGGGAAGATGCAAATTTCACAACAGCGGTCGAAACCCGCACACCGTTGGCGCGCTGGGGTCAGCCGGAAGATATCGCAGGATCAGCCATGTTTCTTGCATCAGATGCCTCGGCTTTTGTGACGGGTACATGCCTGACCGTGGACGGAGGGTATTCGGTTGTTTGACTGGAGCACACGATGAGTGACTTCGCAAAAATTGGCGCGGCAGTGATCGGGACTGGATTCATTGGAACGGCGCACGTTCAGGCCCTTCGGCGTCTGGGCGTGGACGTAAGAGGCGTTCTTGGATCATCGCCAGAGCGCGGCCGGGATCGGGCCCAAGCGATGAGCGTGACGCACGCTTACGCATCTCTGGACGACCTGCTGGCGGATGAAAGCGTCGATGTGGTGCACGTAACGACCCCGAACCACGCACATTATCCGCAGGTGAAGTCGATTCTGGCGGCAGGCAAACACGTCATCTGTGAAAAGCCCCTTGCCATGACGTCCGCCGAAAGCGCTGAAATGGTGGACCTGGCCAATGCGTCAGGAAAGGTCGCGGCGGTTTGTTACAACATCCGGTTTTACCCGCTGAACCAGCAAGCTCATGGCATGGTTCAAACAGGCGATCTTGGTGATATTCGTTTCATAACAGGGCATTACCACCAGGACTGGCTGGCAAAATCAGATGACTGGAACTGGCGGCTGGAAAGCGAAATGGGCGGAGCGCTGCGTTCAGTCGGTGACATTGGAACGCACTGGGTTGATCTGACAAGTTTCGTCACCGGGTTGAAAGCTGCTTCCGTCTTTGCAGAGCTGACAACCTTCATTCCGGAACGCCAGAAACCTCTCGGCTCGGTCGAGACGTTTTCCAGCGGAACCGGCGAAACCGAAACTGTCCCTATCGATACCGACGACGCGGCGATGATCCTCATCCGTTATGAAAACGGCGCACGCGGTGTGATGAGCACGTCTCAGGTGAACATGGGCCGAAAGAATTCATTGCAATGGGATATCGCCGGGGCAAAGGCCAGCGCCGCCTGGGACAGTGAAACCCCTGACCATCTGTTCATTGGGCACCGCGACGCACCGAACCAGACTCTGATGCGCGACTTTACATTGATGAACGGCCCCGGGGTTGCCGCCGCCACATTGCCACCCGGACATGTCGAGGGCTTCGCGGATTCCTTCTTCAACTTTTTTCGGGCCGTCTATGCCGATGTCATCGCAGGCGGGCGTCAGCAAGGCAGCACATGGGCCACATTCGAGGACGGCCATTACGAGATGCGGTTCTGCGACGCTGTCGTGAAATCGGCAAAAGAAAGCCGCTGGGTGGATTTGAGCGAGATTTGAGGGCGATGACATGAAACTGGGCTTACTGACTGCACCATTCGAAGACTCTCAACTGGCCGATGTGGCGGCCTGGGCCGGTGCCAATGGGTTTTCAGCGATGGAGGTCGCCTGCTGGCCTGCATCAGGCGGCGAGCAACGGCGCTATGCGGGAACCAGCCACATCAACGTGGACGGCCTTTCTGCAGATCAGGGGAATGAGATTATCGCGGAACTTGGAGGTCATGGGGTCGAGATTTCCGCTCTGGGATACTACCCCAACCCACTCCATGCCGATGCGGATCATCGGGCAGAAGTTATCGGGCACCTCATGAACGTCATCACTGCTGCTGGGGTGATGGGCATCAACGTCGTCAACACATTCGTGGGCGGTGTCCGGACGCTGAACCTCGACGCGAACTGGGAACGCGCGACGGAAATTTTCGATCCGATCGTCAAGCACGCACAAAACTCTGGCGTGCGCCTGTGTTTTGAGAACTGCCCGATGATCTTCAGCTATGACGAATGGCCCGGGGGTCACAACATCGCCTATTCGCCCAAGATCTGGCGACGGATATTCGAGCAGTGGGGCGATGCGGTTGGCATGAATTTCGATCCTTCGCATCTGATTTGGCAATTCATCGATCAGACGCGCTTTATCAAGGAGTTCGGCCCTCACATGGCCCATGTCCACGCCAAGGATGTGATGGTTGATCAGGACGGGCTGTATGAGAACGGGGTGATGTCAACCGGCATGGGGTGGCAAGTCCCCCGGCTTTGCGGGCTGGGTGACGTGGACTGGTCTGGTTTCTTCTCCGGGCTTTACCGCGTCGGATACGACGGTCCCATCATCATCGAGCATGAAGACAGGCTGTTCGAAGGCACAGACGAAAAGGTCAAGCGGGGGTTCCTGCTGGCCCGGGATGTCCTGTCGCCATTCATCAAATGAAGCAACATCGAACGTGAAACGACTGAAAACTGGGAGGAAAACGAAATGAAAAACCTACTTTATGGCGTTGCTGCGATAGCAGTATCTGCTTCTCTTGCAACTGTGGCGATTGCGGACGGGCACAAGCAATACACTATCGGCGTGTCCAACACCGTTCAGGGAAACGGCTGGCGTGAACAGATGATCTGCGCCATGCGTGCGCAGGCTTTGGTTGAAGCCGATGTCACAAACCTGATCGTTGCGCATCGCAACACGGATTCTGCCGGGCAACTGGAAGACATCAACAATCTGATCGAAGCGGGTGTTGACGCGATTGTTCTGAACCCATCCAATCCTGACGCCTTGAACTCGGCGCTAGAAAAGGCGATGGCGCAAGATATCGTCGTTGTGGCCGTGGATGCCGGCGTTTCGGCTGACGGCGCGTACATTCTGTCGAACAATCAGGAAGAATACGCATACCTTGGTGCCAAGTGGCTTTTCGAGCAGCTGGGCGGGAAAGGTGACGTCGTTTACATGCGCGGTATCGCCGGGGTTTCGGCGGATACGGACCGCGACAACGGCTTCAAGCGCGCACTGGCTGAACATCCCGAGATCAACGTGGTGCACGAGGTGTTCACCGGATGGCAGCAGGACCAGGGCAAGCAACAGATTTTTGATTTCCTAGCCACCGGCATCCCGTTTGACGGTGTCTGGACCAGCGGCATCGACAATGTGATCGTCGACGCCTTTACGGAATCCGGCGCACCTTTGGTACCGATCGTCGGAGCGGACAATGCGGGCTTTGTTCAATATCTGACCGAGGTTGAGGGATTGAATGGCGCAGCGGTGACAAACCCCGGGTCGGTTGGCGGCGCGGGCATCGCTTTGGCCGTCGACATCCTGAACGGTGAGGCCCCTGACAGTAACACTGTCCTTGTCGACCCCGTGCTTTGGGAAAACGCGACAGATGCTGGCCGCGAAACGATCAAGGCCGCTCAGAATCCCAATCTGGATCCTGAATGGCCCGTTTCCGTGACGGTTCCTGGATGGACTGACTACACGATGGAACAGATCATCGACTGCAAGGGACCCGGCGAAGGCTGATCCCAACAGACTGGCCTTCCGCCCCCGGCGGGGCGGAGGGCACACACAGTGCATCTCCAGCATTCAAGGAATTCCATGAGCCGCACAGCACTACTAGACGCGTCTGACGTGGCCAAAAGTTTTGGCGCCGTACATGCCCTGACCAAAGCCCAGCTTACGGTCGCCGAAGGCGAGATTGTTGCCTTGATGGGGGCAAATGGTGCCGGGAAGTCCACATTTGTCAAAATCATAACGGGCGCCCTGAAACCTGATGCTGGCCAGGTGCTGATCCGGGGGAAACCGGCGCATGTCGGAAACCCGGCCGAGGCGCGCCGTTCCGGTCTGGTGCCCGTTTACCAGGAACCGTCGCTTATTCCTGATCTCGACGTGTCCGACAATCTCAGGCTGACCGACACACCGGTCGATCAGTTCCGTGACTGGGTTTCAGAACTTGGGATCAAAGACCTGAAGTTGTCAGCGATGATCGGCGACCTGCCGCTCGCCACGCTTCGCATTCTCGATCTGGCCCGCGCGTTGGCAGTTGAACCTGACGTTCTCCTGCTGGACGAAATGACCGCTGCACTGCCCACAGATTTGGTTGAACGTGTTTTGAAAACCGTACGACGCAAGGCAAATGACGGGATGGGGGTGATCTATGTTTCCCACCGCTTCACCGAGATTTCGGAACTGTGCGATCGGGCGACGGTGTTGCGGGATGGCATGTCCGTCGGGGATCTGGACATTGAACCCGGTGTCGAAGAACGCGTTGTCGAGTTGATGCTGGGTCAAAAGATAGACATCGGACAGCGCCAGATACTTCAAGCAAACGGACCACAAACACAGACACCCCGATTGCACGTTCAGTCGCTTGCGTTCGAGCCCAGTTTCTCGGACGTCTCGTTCGACTTGCACCCCGGCGAAGTACTGGGGGTAGTCGCGCTTGAAGGTCAGGGACAGGATGAGCTTTTCGAGGTACTCGCGGGTTTTGACCGACCAACGTCAGGGTCAATGGAAGTGGACGGAAAGCCTGTTCATTTCGCCCACCCCGCCGACGCCATTGCGGCCGGGCTGACCTTCGTGCCGGGCGACCGTTCTGATGCTTTGATGGCGCAAAGGTCCGTCAGGGAAAACATTGCCCTACCATTCTCGGCACGTCTTAGAAACTGGGGGCCGATAAAACTCCGCCACGAGCGGGACCGGGTCGCTTATGCGGTCGAAAAGCTGCAGATCGACACACGCGCGCAGGGCGAAGTGCAACGACTTTCAGGTGGCAACCAGCAGAAAGTCACCATTGGTCGCTGGCTGGCGACCGGTGTCGAAACCTTGCTTTTGTTCGACCCGACCCGTGGCATTGATGTCCGCACGAAACGCCAGATTTACCCACTGGTTCGCGAGTTGGCTGATCAGGGCGCGGCGGTTCTGTTCTACACATCCGAGTTGGAAGAAATCCCGCTGGCCTGCGATCGTGCGGTCGTAATCTTCAACGGGCGGGTGGTTGACGTGATAGACGCTGCCAACGCCGATGAACAAACACTGATGCGCGCGGCTTATGGCCTGACCGAAGCGGAGGGCGCAGCGTGAGCGGGACCATCCGAAAACACTCCTGGGTAATGGGGCTTGTTTTACTTCTTGTGGTTCTTCTGACCATCACAAAGGTGATACAACCCACTTTCGGCGCGTCCGGGCTTGAGAGTATCGCCCGTGCCGCCCTGCCCTTTGCTTTTGCAACCGCCGGTATGGCCATCGTCGTGATCGTCGGCGGCATCGATTTGTCCGTTGCGTCGATGATGGCGGTATGCGCCGTGACGGCTGCCGTTTTGATGGAACGCATGGCCGGTGTGCCCGCCCTCCTCCTAGTTCTGGGTGTCGGGCTTTTGATGGGGCTGATCAACGGGCTACTGATTGTCGTGACGCGTGTACCCGACATCGTCGTTACACTCGCCATGCTTTTTGTTTGGGAAGGCGCTGCGTTGCTGATCCTTGAAACACCCGGTGGCGCGACGGCGGACTGGCTGGAACAATCGATCCGAGGGCATTTTCTGTTCGACGGGCTGCCAAAGGCGCTTGTCGTCATCGCTGTCGGCATCGCGGTGGTCTGGCTGCCGATCCGGCGCTCCAAACTTGGCCTTTCGATCTATGCAACCGGGTCGGACGAACTGGCTGCCTTCCGTTCAGGCGTTGCGGTCGGAAGAACGAAAGTTATCGCCTACGCCCTATGCGGTCTGTTTTGCGCCATGGGCGGATTAAGCCTGGCCGCCCTGACCGGGATAGGAGAGCCGGTGCCTGGTCCGTATCTTATGGCCTCTGTCGCAGCGGTGGTTCTTGGCGGTGTCGTTCTGGGTGGTGGCAAAGGCGGCCTTCTTGGCCCGATCATCGCCGTTTTCATTCTGCGGATCATCCGAACGATCCTGACTTTGCTGGCCGTCGATCCAAACGTGACAACCATTATCGAAGGAACAATCATGGTCCTCGTTGTCATGCTGGGCACTGCGGCGTCACTAAGGGGGGCCCGCCGATGAGCATGGACACCACTGACCTGCCAATGGTCCGCTTTGGGCGGTATCTTCGTGACAACCCGATCATCCCCCTATTGGTCTTCCTGTTCCTGATGATCGCTGTGCTCGAGGTCTTGCGGCCGGGTATCGTCACCCCGTTCCGGGCCGGTCGGGACGGGCTGATTTCAACCTTTTGGGTCGGCAACCTGATCAAGTTCGCAATTCCGCTGGCGATGCTTGCCGCTTGTCAGGTACTGACGATGCTGACCGCAGGAATTGACCTGTCGGTCGGAGTGGTCGCTACTGTGTCAGCCTTCGTCTGCGCGACACTCAGCGCAATATGGGGCGTTACACCCGCAGTCCTGATTGCGTTGTCCGCAGGCCTTGTTGTTGGCGTTGTGAATGGCATCGGGGTTGGGCTGGTGCGTGTCCATCCTTTGATCATGACGCTTGGAACTGGATTGATCGCCACCGGATGCCTGCAGGTCTACCAACGCCTCGTCATCAATGCGGGCACCGAGATTCCCGCTTTCCTTTCATGGCTCGGGACCGGTCGAACCGCAGGAATGCCTAATGGACTGTTCGTGTTCGTCCCGTTCGCGCTCTTTATCCTGTGGCTGATGCGCTATACCGGGTTTGGCCGGTTGCTGTTTGCACTTGGTTCCAACGAACAGGCCGCCAAACTCTCCGGTGTACGGGCCTGGCAGGTCTATCTGGCGCTCTACGTGCTATCCAGCTTTATCGCCGCACTGGCTGGTTTGCTCTATCTCGGCATGATCCGTCAAACCTCACTGAGCCTTGCAAATCCGTTGTTGTTGCCATCGGTCGCCGCGGCGGTGATTGGCGGCACATCGATCTTTGGGGGGCGTGGCAGCTTTGCAGGTGCGATTGTGGGCGCACTTATTCTGCGTGTGCTGGATACCATGCTAACCTTGATGCAGATGCCGGAAGGCGCACGCACGGCCCTTTTTGGGCTGATCATCCTCGCGGTTACTGCGCTCTACGTCAGGATCACCGGCACACGCTAAAGGAGGTTTCCAATGGCAAAATTCCGGATCGTCGGCGTCAGTTTCGATCACATGCATATGGGTGATTTGCTTCGGATGGTGCACGAGCATCCTGACGCCGAAATCGCCGCGATCTTCGATCCGGATCAGGACAAAATGCAGGCGGGAGCGAAGGCATTCGATATTCCCGATGATCGGGTATTTACGGATTTCGACGCATGTATGACGGCGGGTCCTTACGATATGGCCATTCTATGCGTGGCGACAGCGCAACATGCGGACTACACGGAACGGCTGGCTCCTCATGACATGCATGTTTTTGTCGAAAAACCCTTTGCCGCATCTGTTGACGATGCCCGCCGGATGATGACGGCAATGAACGAAACCGGAAATCAGCTGGTCATCAACTGGCCCTTGCGATGGGTCGAAAGCCACGTGACGGCCAAGCGGTTGATCGACGAAGGCATGATCGGCGATTTGTGTGAGGTTCATTTCTATGACGGAAATCGCGGACCGTTGTACCATCTGGCCGACAAGGTCGAAGTAACCCCCGAGGAAGTCGAGCGTCAAAAGCCGGACTCCTGGTGGTACAAACGGTCATCAGGCGGCGGTTCGCTGCTTGATTACCTGGGATACGGCGCGACGCTTGGAACCTGGTTCATGGGCGGCCGTGCACCGATCGAGGTCACATGCACGGTTGACGAAACACCAGGTATCGAGGTCGATCAGCATGCAATCGCCGTGTGCCGTTACGAAACAGGCCTGTCGAAGATGGAAACGCGCTGGGGTACGTTCACCGATCCTTGGACAACGCAGCCGCAACCCACTTGCGGGTTTGTTTTTGTCGGCACCGACGGCACCATTTCGTCGCCCGACTATGCCAGCCACATAACGGTTCAGACCCGCGCAAAACCCGAACGGCACGAGATACCGGTGACCCCGTTGGCTGCTGGCGAACGAAATGCCATCGAATACGTCCTTGGCTGCTTGTCCAATGGAACCCGGGTCGAAGGGCCGCTTGATCCGGCCCTGTGTCTGACAGCACAGCGGATCGTTGATACCGCACTCCGTTCAGCGCGCGAAAAACAAACTCTCAGGTTGCTGTCATGAGCGAGGACAGTGCCAAAACCGACCAGTATGCCTTAAAGTCAGCCCAGTTGCCCGAAGTCCCTGCCCCGGACTTGCCGTATTCTCCACCGGCGCCTCAAAAATACAGGCCCAGGATCGGAATAATTGGTACGGGCGGAATTTCCGTAAGCCATCTGGATGCCTACCGAACGGCCGGCTGGGACATTGCCGCAATCTGGAACCGGACGCGCGCGAAAGCCGAAGAAAAGGCCGCTGAATACTGCCCGTCAGCCCGCATCGAAGATGATTGGCAGGCGCTTCTTTCCGACAATGAAATCGACGTTGTCGACGTCACACTTCATCCGGAACACCGCGTGCCAATCGTCAAGGCTGCTTTGAAGGCGGGCAAACACGTGCTCAGCCAGAAGCCGTTTGTTACCGACCTCGATCTGGGCAATTACCTTGTGAACTTGGCAGATGATCAGGGTGTTAAACTCGCGGTAAACCAAAATGGTCGCTGGGCTCCGCACCTGTCCTGGATGCGCGAGGCGGTTTCAGCTGGGTTGATCGGCGACGTTCTGTCTGCACATGTTTCAATTCACTGGGATCACGGCTGGACCGCAGGTACGCCGTTTGACGAAATGGAGCACCTGATCCTTTATGATTTTGGTGTGCATTGGTTCGACTTTCTTGCGTCTCTTGTTGGCGACAGGGCGGAAAGCGTCTTTGCAACCGCGACACCGGCACGTGGCCAGGCCAACAAGGTCCCTTTGATGTCACAGGCGCTGGTGCGTTTGGACCAAGGCCAAGCAAGCCTGATTTTTGACGGGGGCGTTCCTTTTGGCCCGCGTGACACAACATATGTGGCTGGCACAAACGGAAGCCTTACATCAAGGGGACCGGATCTTTCATCGCAATCTGTGACGCTTGAGACAGCGCAGGGCATCGCGCGCCCAGCGCTCAAGGGACAATGGTTCAACGACGGGTTTCGCGGAACCATGGGCGAGCTTCTTTGTGCGATAGAAGAGGACCGAGAGCCCTCGGTATCCGCAAAGAACAACCTAAAGTCGTTGGCCATCGTTTTTGCGGCAATTACCTCGTCCAAACAAAACCGAGAAATCGAGATCGGAAGCATCAGAACAGTCGACGCCTGAACGGGTATTTTCAGGCAAAACGGGTACGAATTCAGGCCTTTGCCAATATCCTCTGACCAGTCTCGCCTCCTAGTCCAACCCGCAAATAGGTGGCTTTGAATGGTCGCCATACTGCGATCCCTACCACACACCGCCCGAGGACAGATGCGAAACAACCAGACGCTGCAAAGAAGAAACTTGCATTCGCGCCCTGATGCGTAGTCACTTGGGAACGGATGGTTGGAGGAAGACTATGAAACCATGGGCTATCGTGGTTTGTGTCGTTTGCACGTTGGGCCTTGTTGCTTGCTCTCCCCGAGTTCGTACATATGAAAAGACGGTATCAAGTGCTGTTCCTGCAAGCTCGGGCAGCAATCTTGCGCAAACCGTCAACCGCCTCGGAGACCCAAAAGACGGTCGTTCGGGTGTAAAGCTGATCAGCGACGGCGAAGAAGCTCTGGTCTCACGGCTATTGATGGCCGCAGCGGCAGAGCAAACGATCGACGCCCAATACTATCTTTTGCACAACGATCCGACCGGGCATCTCTTTGCGGCCAGTCTTTTACAAGCGGCAGATCGGGGGGTGCGTGTCCGGTTGCTGTTGGATGACATGGATACATCCGGCTACGACGCGATGACCGCTGCGCTTGATTACCACGACAACATCGAAATCCGGCTGTTCAATCCGTTCTGGCGCGATCAAAGCCTGCTGGTTGCGGGGCTGACTGATTTCAAACGCATCAATCGACGAATGCACAACAAATCCATGACTGCCGACAACGTGCTCACGATTGTCGGTGGGCGAAACATCGGAGCCGAGTACTTTCTGGCCCGTAAAGAGATGAACTACGCCGATCTGGACGTTCTGGCCGCAGGTCCCGTTGTAAAAGAAGTCTCCAAAAGCTTTGACGCATACTGGAACAGCGAATTTGCCGTCCCTGCTCGCGTGGTCGTCGGTGAACCAGAGGCCTTCAGCCTGAGCGATGCGCGAGGCAGGCTCAACGCGCTCGTGGAAGAGGCGAAGCAAACGCAATACGGCGCCGCCCTGCGACGATCAGCCGAAGAGAATTTTGCAGACGGCGCGCTGTCACTGGATTGGCTTCCTGCCCGATTGTATGCGGATCCGCCTTCTAAGGCCGCGGGCCTGGAAAACTCGGATCCAATTCTCGCATCCCAACTCCTGCCCTACTTCGAAAATGCCAAAAGCGAAGTGAACATTATCTCGGCCTATTTTGTACCGCGCAACAATGGCGTGAGATGGATGACCGAACTGGAAAACCGCGGGGTCGAAGTCAAAGTTGTCACCAACTCATTGGCCTCGAACGACGTCGCTCCGGTCTACGCCCACTACGCCAAGAAACGTCGGGCAATGCTGCGCGGCGGGGTCGACCTGTATGAACTGAGGCCCGATGCCTACCAAGTCCAACGTCGAGGCATCAATTGGGCGCAATCCCGATCCGGCCTCCATTCCAAGGCTTTCGCGGTGGATGACCGATATCTGTTCGTCGGGTCGTTCAACTGGGACCCGCGTTCGGTCCACATCAATACCGAAATGGGGATTCTGATGGATTCGCCCGCTTTGGCCAGTCAAACCATGGCTGCCTTGGACCAAGCGCTGCCAGCCTACACCTATCACGTGACGTTGGAGCGTGCAGGCCAACTTAAGTGGCGGACCCGGAACGAGGATGGCACGATCCTGGAATATGACTCCGAGCCGACAGGTACGGCATGGGATCACATCGTCGCCGGCTTTTTGAGCATCTTGCCAATTGGTTCACAGCTTTAGGGTTGATGATTTTGACAATCAGCCTGGCTTTGGCAAATCTCCGGAAGGGTTTTGATCGTGAAGTACTACAACCTGTATGCCGACGCCGCAGGCGAAAGCCGTTGGTCCGAGATCGAAGTTCCGCTGGCAGAGCGAAGCTTTGCGCCACCAGCAAAGGCAATTGAGGTCTCCGAGCCGGAGCATGTCAAACAGACCATGTTCCTGAGACTTCGATCAGGTTGGAACGAACCGATCCACCTGACGCCAGTGGTGCAAAGGCTGGTGTGCCTTGCCGGAACGATCCGCGTCACCGCAAGCGATGGCAACTTTCGAGATATAGGACCGGGGGACGTTTGGCACATGGCAGACAAGTTCGGACGCGGTCATCATACCAAAGTCACATGCTTCGAGGATTTTGAGGCGGTCATTATTCAGTTCGAGTGAAGTCGGAAAATTCCACGATCTCTTCAAACCTTCGCGAGCTCCACATTCAGCCTACAATGGAGAGCACCGTTACGGTCTGAAGATTTCCGGCTATACTGGGGTCATTGTTTCGCGCCGGCACCTGATTGACAGCGATTGAACCACCGCTGGCGCAGAGGGGGGATTGCCATGGAACAACGCCTCTCAGCCATTATGGCGGCCGATATGGTCGGGTACTCGCGCTTGATGGAAGTGGACGAGTTGGGTGTTCTGTCACGTCAAAAGAAACACCGGCGCGAATTGATCGATCCGGAAATAACCCGGCGCCGAGGAAGCATCATCAAAACGACCGGAGACGGCATGCTGGCCTCATTTGAATCCGTTCAGGACGCGGTTCAATGCGCCGTCAGCATTCAACAAGCGATGAGCCTTCGGGAAACCGAACTGGAGGACGACAAGAGAATTCGATTTCGCGTCGGCATCAATCTGGGCGATGTCATTTTCGACGACGGCGACATCTTCGGAGATGGGGTGAATGTCGCCGCACGGCTTGAAGGATTGGCAGAACCCGGCGGCGTGTGCGTTTCGGATATCGTGCATCAGGCGATTCAGGACCGGGTCGACGCGCCATTTCGCGACATGGGCGGCCAACGCGTCAAGAACATCACTCGGCCCATTCGTGTCTGGCAATGGTCCCCTCAGGCGGCGCCCGTGCGTGCGGCTCCTGAGATTTCACTGCAACAGCGCGTGAAGTTCTGCAAATCGGCAGATGGCGTAAATCTTGCCTGGGCCTCGACCGGAGAAGGTACACCTGTGCTGAAAGCCCCGAATTGGCTTAATCACATCGAGTATGAGTGGACCAGCCCGGTCTGGGGGGATTTCCTGTCCGAGATGTCCAAACTCTGTCGATTGGTCCGGTTCGACCAACGGGGAAACGGGCTTTCAGACTGGGAAGTTGAGGACATTTCAGAAGATTGTATGATCGACGACATGATTGCCGTGGCCGATGCGGCCGGGCTGGATCGTTTTGGCCTGTTCGGCATCAGTCAGGGGTCTGCATTTTCAATTCGATTTGCGGCAAGACACCCCGAGCGTGTGAAATTTCTTATCCTGCTGGGGGGCTATTTGCGCGGGCGCATGATGCGCGGGGACGCCGAAGCCGAACAGTTTTATCAAGCATCTCGCGCCATGGTATCGGCCGGCTGGGGCTCCCCCAACCCGGTGTACCGCCATTTCTTCTCGTCTTGCTACATGCCGGATGCCACACCGGAAGAAGGGGCAAGTTTCGACGAAATGCAACGCATCTCCGCCAGCCCGGAAACGGCCTTGCGGATCATGGAAATGAACAGCTACATGGACGTACGCGCGGATGCGCAGCGCGTGAGTGTTCCGACTTTGGTGTTGCATGCCCAAGGCGACATGGCGGCACCCATCAGTGAAGGCCGTGAGACAGCCCGGGAAATCCCGACGGCTGAGTTCGTTGAACTGCCCGGCGCCAACCATTGCATGATACGCGGCCATCCGGGGTTCGATGAGTTCTTTCAGGAAATCGAACCGTTTCTGAAAGAACATGGTGATTTTTGAGTACCTTACGCTTAAATGGATGCTGACGTTATTTGTACCCGCTGTTTCCTAAGTAACGTGATTTCCGGAGAACGTAATGACTGATATTTCCAGAAGGCGTTTCCTAAAATTCGCCCTGATCAACTCAACTGCCCTGGCTTTGGCCGGACAGGCAATGGCTCAGGCGACCTCTCTCTCGGACGTTGGCGGTGCGATGTTGGGTTTGGAGACCGCCACGATTTTCACCGCGCGCGAGATCGTGACGCTCGACCCCGATCAACCGTCAGCTCAGGCCGTTGCGGTGATAAATGATCGGATCCTTGCAACCGGAACGCTGGACGAGGTCAAGGGCATCCTTGGAGATAAACCGTACGATCTGGACACAACATTCGACGACCACGTTATCGTTCCCGGTTTCATTGCGCAGCACGACCATCCGATCCTGGCAGGATTGACAATGTCTTCCCTGATCCTGTCCATCGAGGATTGGGAACTGCCCGACGGCACCGCGATTGCCCTGAAAGATAAGGATGACTTCATGACGCGCCTTGCGGCAGCCGAGACCCGGCTGGATGATCCGGCTGAACCGCTGCTCACCTGGGGGTATCATGCCGCGTTCTATGGCCCTCTGACCCGTGCCGACCTCGACACGATCAGCACCGAGCGGCCGATATTCGCGTGGGCCAGATCCTGCCATGAGTTCATCCTGAATACAGCCGCGATGAACGCCGCGGGCGTCACCGAAGACCTGATCGCCAGCTGGTCAGAGACAGAAAAATCGCAATCCAGTTTCGAAGATGGTCACTTCTGGGAACAGGGTTTGTTTGCCGTTTTGCCGAGTATAGCGCCGATGGTCGCAAACCCTGAAAAGTTCCGTTCCGGCCTGCTGACCATGCGCGACTATATGCACGCCAAGGGTGTGACCTTCGGAAACGAACCGGGCGGTATTCTTGCAAAGCCCATTCAGGATGCGGTCAATGCGGTGATGTCGGCGCCATCGATGCCCTTCCGATGGACGTTCATTCCCGATGGCAAAAGCCTGGTTGCTACTTACGATCAGGATACCGACGTGATCCGCCAAACCGAGGCTTTGGTCGACTGGTACGGCGGCATGACCAGCATGGCAAAGGGCAGCGTAAAACTGTTCTCTGACGGCGCCATATATTCCCTCGCAATCCAACTTCGCGACCCCGCCATCGGTGACTATCACGGTGAATGGATGATGGATCAGGATGCTTTCGAACGTGCTTTCCGGATCTATTGGGACGCCGGTTATCAGGTGCATGTGCACGTCAACGGCGATGCCGGTCTCGACCGTGTTCTGAACACGCTGGAAGATAACCTATTGCGCAACCCGCGTTTTGATCATCGTACGGTGATTGTCCACTTCGCCGTCAGCGCACCCGACCAGGTCGAGCGTATCAAACGCCTCGGCGCGATCGTCAGCGCTAATCCTTACTACGTCACCGCGCTATCAGATCGCTACAGCGAAACCGGCCTGGGACCCGAGCGCGCGGACCAGATGGTGCGGCTGGGCGATCTGGACAAATCGGGTATCTCGTGGTCGTTGCACTCTGACATGCCCATGGCACCGGGCGACCCGCTGTTCCTGATGTGGTGCGCGGTAAACCGGGTCACGAGTTCCGGTCGCGTAGCCGGCAGCGACCAAAAGATCTCTGCCGAACAGGCCCTGCGCGGGGTCACGATCAATGCGGCGTATTCTCACCGCCTTGAAGAAGAACGGGGCAGCATCAAACCGGGCAAGCTCGCCAACTTCACGATTTTGGCAGAGAACCCCCTGACCGTCGACCCGATGAAGATCAAGGATATCGCGGTTTGGGGCACGATTGCGGAGGGACGCATTCAGAAAGTCGGAGAAAACTTGCAGGAAGACGCAAGCCGAAAGGGCAGCGACTTCACAGGCAATATAGATTTCGCCGAGAGGGCGTTAACCCACGCCCTTTCCGTTGTTCACGCGCATCTTTGAAGTTTGAATCGCACTGCAGGACAACTCGAACCGGTCGCATTAAGGCAGGGTTAGGCCAAATGGGCACGCAAATGAGCTGGGTTTTGTCACCTCTGAACGATGATCAATTCCCAGCCACTCAATCCCAAGTTCTACTGATACTGGTTCTAAGAAACCGATTGCTCCGAGACGATCTCGCCAAAACGCGTAAAGAACTTGCCCGAGAGCTTTTTCGCGGTGCCAGCAATCAATCGACTACCCAATTGCGCAATCTTTCCGCCGACTTCAACTTTAGCGGTGTATGCAAGAATGGTCTCATCCCCATTTGAGGTAAGCGTTACGTCGGCACCACCTTTGGCAAACCCGGCCGCGCCGCCTTTGCCTTCCCCGGTCAGGGAAAAACCTTCAGGTGCATTTGAAGTATTCAGCGTCACCTCACCCGAGAACCGCGCTTTGACCGGGCCGATCTTGAGGACAACCTTGGCCTCAAGGTGCTCTGGCGAATGCTGGATCAACTCCTCGCAGCCGGGAATGCACTCGCGCAGGACATCCGGATCGTTCAAAGCGCGGTAAACGACGTCGCGCGGGGTGGCAATGTGGATTTCGTCACTGAGTTCCATTCATGTTTCCTTTGTTCAACAACATCTTGGATAGACCAGAAGTGCGGTCTCGGTAGCCTCTTCCGGCGTTACGTCCGGGCGCACCAGCCACAAACGCCGCAGGCGATTAAGCACGTTTTTCATCATCAGATGCCTCTCTGGATTTGTTCGTGTTTCGCCACAGCACGATCTCGGCCAGGATCGACAGGGCGATTTCATGCGGATCGATCGCATGGATATCCAGCCCGGCCGGGGATTTGAGCTGCGCCGCGCGCTCCGGCGCCAAACCTTGAGCGATGAGTTTTGCCGTAAGCGCATCAGCCTTTCGGCGGCTGGCCACCATGGAGACATGGGCCGCCTCGGTTTGCAGCGCCGCTTTCAGGGCGTCAGCGTCTCCGCGACCCTGCGAGGCAACAACAACGAAATCCTGCGATTCGATGTCCAAATGGTCGATGGTTTCCAGCGTAAACCTATCGTAGTCGCCGTCTGTTTCTGCCTCGTCACCAACGCAGATGCGAAAGCCGGCCAGCGCCCCATGCGCTGCCAGCGCTGTGGCAATCGGAGACGTCCCAAAGATCACCAGACGCGGGGTGTGCTGATACGGCTCGACCAACAGATCGACAGTGCCGCCCGAGGGGCAGCCGCTTTTGAAGGTCTGCACTCCGTCGGGATCTGTCATGCTCACCACCTTGTTCGAAGGTTTGACACGGATCATCTGCGGCTCACCGGTGGTCAGCGCCGTCCGGGCCGAGGTTCGGACGGCGCGCTGCACGCAAGCCCCTCCGAGATGTCCAAGAAGGCGTCCGTCTTTGGTGATCGCAGCTTTTCCTCCGGCCTTTGCGGACGTTGCATCCGCCGTGCGCAGGACCGTTGCCACACAAAAGGCCTCACCGGTTTTGCGCAGCTGTTCAATCGTGTCGAATATGTCGAAGTTAGCCAATTCAGACTCCTTTCACAGCTTACGAAACTGCGGTTCCAACGCCGCCAGCGCTTCCAGCGTGTTGGCTGGCAAATGTGCATCCAGATAGGGTTCCGCCGCCTGCATCGCGGCAGCAATCGGCTGATAGTCACGCCAGCCTTTCAAGGGGTTCAGCCATACGATCCGCCGCGCTTTACGTCGGATGCGCGCCAGCGCATCGCCCAGCGCCTGCGGGTCGGAACTGCAATACCCATCGGACAAGATCAGCGCGATGGTCCGCCCGTTCAAAGACCGCGCGCCGTATCCATTCAGAAAATGCTCAAGACTGCCCGAGATATCCGTGCCGCCGCCAAACCCTTCGGCCATCAACGACAGCCGCCCGGCCGCGCGCAAGGAGTCGTGGTCGCGCAGCGCATCCGTGACGCGCATCAGACGGGTATGGAAGAGATAGGCGTCCGCCTCTGTGCCACTGCCGATCAGACCTTTGAGGAAGGCCAGAAAAACCCGCGAATAAACCGTCATCGAACCGCTTACGTCACACAAGGCCACAATCCGCATCGGGCGTGGTGGACGAGCGCGGCGATACAGGTCCATCGGTTCTCCGCCCCTTGCAAGGCTGGCGCGTTGGATCCGGCGCATATCAAGCGATGGGCCGCGCAGCGCTTGTTTCCGCCGGCGCGAGCGGCGGTCGCGGATGGCGCGCGCGATGGCAGTTGCGGCCAGTTCCGCTTGCCGCAGCGCGTCTTCGTCCATCAGCTCGCGCAAATCCTGACGCGACAGGTTGGCCGTACGGGTTGCAATCAGCTTCCCGTTCCTCCCCACGGCCTCCCCGTCGCCGGGATCAGGCGCAGTAGCCTGATCCGTGCCGGTTTCCGTTTCCTGAGCAGCCTGGCTTTCCTGCTGCCAGATCATCGGCTTGGCGGATTGAACCCGCACATGCGCCGTTTGGGCTGTTCCCGCGCGCTGCTTTCCTGCATTGAACCAATAGGCTTCGAACAGGTCATCGAAGCGCCGCCAATCGTCGGCGTCGCCGGCCAGTAACACGCAAAGCGCCCGCTGGGCCTGTCTGATATCCGTTGCCTCAACCGCCGCCAGCGCGGCCAATGCGTCCCCCGTTTCAGCCGGTCCCACACGCATTCCGTTCATACGCAGATGTGCGATGAAGCCGGACATGCGATCCGCCAAACCAGATGCGCGAGTGGGGAACCGGGTGACTTGCATCACGCCACCTTTCCTATCAGGCGATCCATCACTTCGGGCGGGGCAGCGTCATAGTCGGCGGCAGTTTTTAGAAGGCAGACAAGCGTCGCCTGAACCTCTTCGCGGGATTGCGCCATGTCATTTACACCCAGCCCCGAAAGGGCCGCCGCCCAGTCCAACATTTCGGCAATACCGGGAGTCTTCTCCAAGTCTTCTTTGCGCAGCGCCTGCACCACGCCAACAATCTGGCGCGCCAATAGCCCTTCGACTTCGGGCATGCGGGCTTTCAGGATAGCCATTTCCGTTTCACGCGATGGGTAATCGAGGAAGCTGTACAGGCACCGACGCCGCAGCGCGTCCGACAAGTCCCGAGTCCCATTCGCAGTCAGGATCACAATAGGCCGCGAACGCGCCTTGATCGTTCCGAGTTCCGGAATGGTGATCTGAAAGTCGGATAAGATTTCCAGCAGATAGGCCTCAAACTCCTCATCCGCGCGGTCGATTTCATCGATCAGCAGAACAGGTGGCACTTCTTCGCTGATTGCTTCCAGCAATGGTCGCTTCAGCAGATAGTCATCAGTAAATAGCTGGGCCTCGCTGGTTCCGCCCTGTGCTTCGCTTGCACGAATGGCCAGCAACTGGCGCTGGTAATTCCACTCATAAATCGCGTGGCTGGCATCCAGCCCTTCATAGCACTGCAACCGTATCAACCGCGCCGCGCGCTGTGCTGCCAGCGCCTTGGCGACCTCGGTTTTGCCGACCCCAGCCGGGCCTTCCAGCAGCAGTGGACGCCCAAGCGTCTGCGCCAGATGCAGTGCCATCGCCAACCGGTCGTCGGCAACATAGCCCACCTCGGCGAGGCCTTGCTGTATGTCCTGCAAGCTCATGCCATTCTCCCGGATTGCCGCCGCGTTGGGATGTAGCGCGGCGGCTTTTCCTGTTAGCCGTGCATTCCCAGACCGTTGGCGATCTTCCAGATACGCCAGTGGTCATGCGGCATATGGCTCTGAACAAGGCCAAATGGGCGGAATGCATCATGCACCGCGTTCGAGAACGCGGGCACGCCGCCGACATTGGGGCTCTCGCCCACGCCCTTGGCACCAATCGGGTGATGCGGAGATGGCGTCACCGTGTGATCAGTGGTGTAATTGGGCGTCTCCCATGCCGTGGGCAGGAAGAAGTCCATCAGAGTACCGGTCTTCACATTGCCCATCTCATCATAGGCGATTTCCTGACCCATCGCGATGGCCAGCGCCTCGGTCACGCCACCGTGGACCTGACCTTCGATGATCATCGGGTTGATCCGGGTGCCGCAATCGTCCAGCGCATAGAATTGCCGAACGTCCCATTCGCCTGTATCCACGTCGATCTCCATGACGCAGATATAAGCTCCGAACGGATAGGTCATGTTCGGCGGGTCATAGTAGCTGACTGCCTCAAGACCGGGTTCCAGTCCTGGGATCGCCTTATTGTAGGCGGCAAAGGCGATTTCCTTCATGGTCTTGAACCGCTCGGGCGCGCCTTTGACTGAGAACCGATCCACGTCCCATTCAACGTCGTCGTCATGGACTTCCAACAGGTAGGCGGCGATCATCTGCGCTTTGGCACGGATTTTACGTGCAGCCATTGCCGTCGCTGCACCCGCCACAGGCGTGGATCGAGAGCCATAGGTGCCAAGTCCATAAGGCGCGGTGTCCGTGTCACCTTCCTCCAGCGTGATATCGTCGGCAGGCAAGCCGATCTCACTGGCGATGATCTGGGCAAAGGTCGTGGCATGGCCCTGACCCTGACTGATCGTCCCCAACCGCGCGATGGCCGACCCAGTCGGGTGGATTCGAATTTCGCAGGAATCGAACATGCCGAGCCCGAGAATATCGCAGTTCTTCACCGGTCCCGCGCCTACGATTTCAGTGAAGTGCGTCAGCCCAATACCCAACAACTTGCGGGTCTTGCCCGATTTGAAGTCCTCAATCCGCTGCGCCTGTTCGGCGCGCAAGTCTTCGTAGCCCACGGCCTTCAATGCCTTATCCCAAGCGGTGTGGTAATCGCCCGAGTCATACTCCCAGCCCAGCGCCGATTGATACGGGAACTGATCTTTGCGGATAAAGTTGATCCGGCGCAGTTCAGCCGCGTCCATGTTCAGCTTGATGGCCAGAACCTCGATCATCCGTTCGATGAAATAGGCGGCCTCGGTCACCCGGAACGAACAGCGATAGGCGACACCACCCGGTGCCTTGTTGGTGTAGACACCATCCACAGCCAGATAAGCGGTGGGGATGTCATACGACCCGGTGCAGATGTTCATGAAACCGGCCGGGAATTTGGTCGGGTCGGCGCAGGCGTCGAACCCGCCATGATCCGCCGTGGTGTGACACCACAGGCCAGTGATCTTGCCATCCTTGGTCGCAGCGATCTTGCCCTGCATCCAATAATCGCGGGCAAAGGCGGTGGACATCAGGTTTTCCATCCGGTTCTCGACCCATTTTACCGGCTGGCCGGTGACAATCGAGGCAACGACCGAGCAGACATAGCCCGCATAAGCGCCAACCTTGTTGCCAAAGCCACCACCGATATCAGGGCTGATCACGCGAATGTTGTGCTCGGCCAGACCCGAGATCAGCGACACAACGGTTCGGATCGCGTGGGGGGCCTGGAAGGTGCCATACAGCGTCAGCTTGCCGTTTACCTTGTCCATCGACGCCACACAGCCGCAGGTCTCCAACGGACAGGGATGGGTGCGGTGGTAATAGACCATTTCTTCGGCCACGACATCGGCCTCTCCCAGAACGGCTTCGGTCGCGTCCTTGTCGCCCTGTTCCCAGGTGAAGATGTGGTTGTGATGCTTGCGCGGTCCGTGTGCGCCCTCGGTCTGACCCGCAAGGTCTTCACGTAGGACAACGTCCGATTTCAGCGCCTCGAACGGGTCGGTCAGAACGGGCAGTTCTTCGTAGTCAACCTCGACCAGCTCAGCCGCATCCGCCGCGATATAGCGGTTTTCGGCGACGACATAAGCGACTTCCTGGCCCTGGAACAGAACCTTGCCATCGGCCAACACCATCTGCTTGTCACCTGCCAGCGTCGGCATCCAATGCAAGCCTAGCGGAGCCAGATCCTCGGCCGTCAACACAGCAACAACACCGGGCACGGCCATCGCGGCGTCTTTGTTTACACTGACAACGCGGGCGTGGGCGTAAGGCGAACGGACGAATGCGCCGAACAGCATCCCGTCCAGCTTGATGTCATCGACGTAGTTGCCCTTGCCTTGGGTAAAGCGCACATCCTCGACGCGCTTTCGGGCGCAGCCCATCCCTTTGAGATTGGCGGCGCGTTCTTCGGGGGTCATGGTTTGATCGTTCATTCCGCGGCCTCCTTCTGAGCGTTCATCATGTCAGCCGAGGCCGAGATCGCCTTGACGATGTTCTGATACCCGGTGCAACGGCACAGGTTCCCAGCCATACCGAATCGAATTTCTTCCTCAGTCGGGTTCGGGTTTTCCTGCAGCAAGCGATGCGCGCGGGTAATCATGCCCGGCGTGCAGAATCCGCATTGCAGCCCGTGATGTTCCCGGAACATCTCTTGCAGAACACCAAGGCTGCCATCGTCATTGGTCAACCCTTCGACAGTGGTGATATCGGCGCCGTTCACCTGCGCCACAAAGGTGGTGCAGGATTTGACGGACTTGCCATCGATATCCACGGTGCAGGCACCGCAATGACTAGTCTCGCACCCGATATGAGGACCGGTGATTTTCAGATCTTCCCGCAGGAAGTGGATCAGCAGCGTGCGCGGCTCGGCCAGACCTTCGACCTGCTTGCCGTTCACGGTGAGTTTGACGTGCATTTTCGACATAAGTGTTCCTCCCTCAGCCCGCGCGGCTTTGCGCACGGTCTATGGCGCGGCGCAGCATCACGGCGGCCACGTGTTTCTTGAATTCGACGGGGCCGCGATTGTCAGCCACTGGATCAATCGCTTCGAGCATTGCTGCGACGCAGCCGTCGACGTCGCCGCCGGCCAACGCTCTACTGGCCGCCTCAGACCAGATGGGCGTATCCGCCAGATTGGTCATAGCGACCGAGGCCTGGCCGTTGCCAACCATCACCGCGGCCGCAGCGGTCGCGTAATCGCCGATCTTGCGCTTCTGCTTTTCATACGCCTGTCCGACGCCCGCACCCGGTACCGGGATCGAAATCCGGGTCAGGATTTCCTCATCCTCGCGCGCGGTGAAATAGGCAGCCTCATAGAAATCGCGGGCTGCCACGCTGCGGTTGCCATCAGGACCAGACAGTTCGAACGTCGCGTTCAGACACTGCATCAGGCCGGGCATGTCATTACCCGGATCACCGTTTGCGACGTTGCCGCCAACGGTACCCATATAACGCACCTGAGGATCAGCGATCTGCAACGCGGCCTCGCGGATCAAGGGAACGGCCGATGCCAGACCGTCATGCGTGATCAACTCATGCTGAGTGACCATCGCGCCCAGCGAGACGGTATCAGCCCCGATCTCGATGCCTTTCAGTTCATCAATGGCCTGCAGATCAACCAGATGGCCCATTTCGGCCATGCGAAGCTTCATCATCGGGATCAGGCTGTGGCCGCCTGCGATCACACGCGCCTCATCTCCGTGTTCCTGTAAGATGCCAATGGCCGAGGCGATGTCGCCTGGCCGGTGATACTCAAAACCGGCTGGTATCATGTTTTTCCTCCCTGGGTCCGAGCGGTATGCCTTGGGGGACCTGCGGGGAAGGAAAGAACACTGGGGGCAGCCATTCCAGCGGGTGGAAACGGGGCGCGCAGCTTGTTTCACGAAACGCGAATTAGCAGCACGAGTTGCGACTAAAGGCCCAGCGCCTCGCGAATGTCCGTCAGGCGGGATCGGCTGACCGGAACCTTGGCCAACGCGTCAACCCCGTCGAAGTAGCAGGTGCCGTTGTCCTTGTGCCTCTCAAAGCTTGAGACATGTTCGGGATTGACAAGATAGCTACGATGCGCCCGCAGGAAACCATCTGGTTTTAGCCGGCTTTCGGCCTCGGTAATCGACCAGGGGCAGAAAAGCTTATCGGCATCCATATACAGCACGGTGTAATGCCCCTCGGCCCGGATTGCGGCTATTTTTCCGGGTTGGGCAAAGAAGGTTTGGCCGTCCCGCTCGTACGGAACACCTGCACGCGGTACGACCGGCGCCGGTTCCGGTTCGGGTTCCACAGAAGGCGCAGCGCCGGTGGCCGTCTCGGGGCCGACAAACGAAATGCCGGTCAGCAGAAAGGCACCACAAATCAGAAACACCGAAACAGTCACACCCATCGCCAGGACCTGATTGTTCAGGGCCGGTCCGGCTCCGCCTGCGTTGTCCGTCGCGACAAAGTCGGTCAGGCCGGTTGCCACGAAGTGCATCGTGAATACAGCCAGGCCAAAACAGGCCGTGCCCAGCAGGATATTGCGCTGGGTTCGATTGTCGTACGCAACCCAAATGGCGGCAACGGAGAGCACAACCGACGCAAGCGTTGCAATTGCCACATCCCAAGCATTGTAGACTGGGCGGCAAAGCTGCATCCCTGACATGCCCACGTAATGCATTACCACAATTCCAAGGCCGACGATGACACCGGCGCCGATCATTGTTTGCACTGTCCGGGGACGGAAATGCAAAAGCAGCAGGGCCAGACCGACCATCAGAATTGCCACCAAAGCTGAAATCAATGTGATCAGCGCGTCGTAATAAAACAGAATTGGCAGTTGCAAACCCAGCATTGCGACGAAATGCATGGACCAGATGCCGCCACCCAGTATGATCGCAGCCAGAGCGACGATGAACTTGCGTCTTTGGTCGTTCAGCTTTGAGGCTCCATGCGTCAGATAGAGCCCGGTAAAACCGGCCATCAATGCCACGGCAAGCGATGCCGCCACAAGCCAGCCGTTATGCGAATAGTCCAACATGTAGGTACATGCGCCCTCCCTGGCGCGGGGACGACGTTAACAAACCTGTTTTATTGGCACAATCGGCTCGTATGATCCATCAGTTAAATCTTTCTGGAATCTGTGACTAAGGCGGAATTCAGCGAAAACACTCTGTTTCGTGCTGGCCGGTTATTTCGACGTTTTGCGACCACCATTAATGGCACCTCACTTTTCAGAACTTCACAAACAAAGCACCATATCAAATCTAAAGTCACTGGAGCCCACATTCCCCAAGTAAGTCGCTGTTTCCGCTGTCGTGATCGTGTTATTTCCGATATAAATCATGGTGTTGGTG
>NZ_JBXWOP010000019.1:0-121879 GCF_059610965.1 Ruegeria sp. CDSB136 | reverse complement strand
GCGGAAAAACGCTTGATCAGGTGGCGCAGTCAGGCGACCTTAACGTCAGAACCCAGGCCACTTGGGGAATGTCGGCTAAAGAAGGAAAACCCATGCGCTTGCTTTCAGTACTTTTTGTTTCGGTTCTATTCACAACCGGCGCAGTTGCTCAGACAATCGAAAGAATAACAAATAATAACGAAATCCGATTTGGTTTTCGAACAGATGCTGCTCCATTGTCTTACGTTAACGACCAAGGTCGGCCGTTTGGTCTGTCACCATTAATTTGCGATCAAGTAGCGCAGGCTGTTGCGAAGAAACTGGATCTAAAGGACTTAAACGTTCAGTTCATTCCGGTCGACTCCAAGGATCGTTTCGACAAAGTTGCCTCCGGAGAGATAGATATACTTTGCGGGGCAGCGACTATCACGCTTTCTCGTCGCGAGATTGTTGATTTCTCAATCCCTACCTTTGTTGATGGTACTTCCATATTGTTACCAATCGAGGCTGAGGGCACCATGAGCGCACTCGCGGGGAAAAAGGTTGGCATGAGAAGCAGCACAACAACTGAAGCCTCCGTACAGAATACATTTGATGCCGCAGGCATCGACGCCAGGATGGTTCGGTTTGCTTCACATCCAGACGGAATCAAGGCGCTCCGAGACGGTAAAATCGACGCGTATTTTGCAGATCAGTCGATTTTGCTAGTCAACTACATTGCTGCGGGATTGAAAGGCAAATTCAAGTTATCCCAAGAAATTCTGACGATAGAAAAGCAAGGGTTAGCCATCGCGAGGGGCGATGATGACTTTCGACTGATCGTTGATACTATTCTGTCCGAAATGTATGCCCGGGGCACTATGGAAGAGATTTTTCGCACCGCGTTGCCAGGGATCGAGCCCAGCGAAGCTTTAAAAGCTCTGTATATTATTGCGCCTACTAATCCTTGAAACGCATCACGTGGAACATGTTTGTTGCGATTTAATTGGCCATTGCAATGGAGGCCGGTTTGCCCGCGCAGCGGTCATTTAGGAACTACTAACGACCGGCCGATTAGGTTCGAGCGCGACTGGCACGCGAGACACCCTCATCCCTCCCGTGTCCATATGTTCTAAACGATCGACAATGACCTGCCAGCCCGCATCTCTCAGCAGAACAGCAACGCTACGGTAACGGTAGCTGCCGTATTGCCGCGACAGTGCGTTCTTGTCAGCTACGAGACGAACTTCGTCTTCCCTTGCACGTGGCTGATACCGTCGAAGAAGTCTTTGTAGCCGTTTGCTCCTCCGGCACCGTGAGTAATCATCCAATGATTGATATGCTCTCCGGCGTCCACCATACCGAGTTTTGTGTCTCCGCCTTTTTTTACAATCACGTGAGTCATTTATTCCTCCTCATTTTTCTCTAATTTAGTGAATAGGTGAACTTGACAATATCTGGCAGTGTAAAGTGTGGATTTGATTCCACCTTTTTTCTAATTAGAGATTTGAAATCTAAGCTGCTGACATTATTTTCAGAAACGTCTAAAATTCCATCCGGATCGCATTCAAGTGCCGCGTGTATGGTTTCCATCACAATTCTTGCTGCGATAGGTCCCAGTTTTCCGTTCCCAATAGCTTCTGCTTCTGCCAAAGTGTAGAACCACAAAGGTGTATTATTTTGAAGAACGCCGAAATTTGGAATACTCGAATATCTAGGGTTTTCTTTTAGGAAGCTTCCGATATCGAATGTGTTACCCGCGCAAACAAGCTCGGCAAGTTCTTGGCCGCTAGGAAGGCCAAAAGACACGCCCCGCATAAGTGTTTGTAATGGAAGGCTGAAATGCTCCGTATCGACATCCAAGTCTGGAAAGTTTTCCCTATTTAATCTGTAAAGCTCTCGGTTAATTCTCGTAGAGATCGGAGCAGCAGAGATTACTTTGTCTTCCTTGCCCTTCAACTCCAAGCCGGCAAAGTGATACCACAATTGCCCCCAAGCCCAATCCAGGTGGCCAGATTTAAGTTCACCTAGGTGCGTGTAATGAAAGAGCGTGCTTAAAGAGGCCGCTTCTTCGGGATATTGGATGCTGGCATTTATTGGCCAAGACAAACCCCACGGGTCATAAACACCGCGAACCATGCTATGCCCAAATCGAAACACAGCCATTGCGAATTCCAGCGGTATGTGGAAGTTTTTGACGCCGTTTTTGGCGACAACGCGACGCCCTTTAGTCATGATCGATTCGTAAATGTTGTCAGGTATAATTCGTGGCAAGTAGTCAGTTAGTACGACGGCTTGAATATGGTGCTTGGTTGACAGGATTGCTTCCTGTTCATTCAGGTGCAATGACCTGGCGAGTTTTTGATGAAATCGAACCAGCAGCACATGCATTTGGGCCAATGCGAGATTGCTGTCAGCACGGGGGTCAACACACCTAGGTTGACCGTTGTGAATATCTCGGGGCAGGTCAAATGAAGGTTCAACTTGTTCCGGAATGTCTTTGTGTTGCCCCAAACATGCTCCCGCCTCACATTTCCATTCAGATGAACTCTGCTCTTGCGCGGGAAGCGTACCAAACAGTGAATCGAAAGTTAGTGCATGATTGCTTGCATTTACCCAAAATCCCTCTGTTTTTTGGTTTTTTTCCTTCCTCATGTGTGTCAGATCGTGAGCCAACAACTGACCAAAGTAGGTGTAGGCGGCAGGTATTTTGGAGATTGGGTCACTTTCATCCAACATAGCATTGGCCAATGCCTTGAGCGTATCCTCATCCGGTCTCGTTGTTGCGCTTGTACTATCTGGTATTAGCTGGCTGTAGTATTTTATCTTTTCCAATCCAGCTTGGCTAAATGTATCGTCGACGCTCTGTCCGCCGAGTGGGACTGCATTGCCGCTTTTGTGTCGTTCCAGGAATTTTTGAAGTTTGTCGACCGTCGTTAATCTGGGCGTGGCTCGTCCGGAATCATCAAGCTCAAGGGCAAGCTTGTTGCGTCTATCCTCGAGACTTTCGAAGAAACGCCAGGACGTGTTTTCTATTTTTTGCGGCGGTTGTTTTTGATCGGGCACATAATGAAACCCACCGCCGTGTGTTTCAACCATGGTACAATCCAATTAACCTACGGCATTATGCTTGCACATATAGCGGCTTTTACAAAGGAGATTCTAGATTCCCATTATTGGTCATTTGTTTGGGGTATCGCGTTCGGTTCGTTTCAACGCGCATTTTACCCAAGGAAAGGCGGTCTGAAGTTATTGTGGTCCGATCTCCTCCATACCATCTTGGGCGTGCCCGTCCTCGAAGTGAACCGCTATGACCGCGTGTAAGATAAGTGCTCAAACAAGAAGCTTTCTGTCTTCCTGCACAAGATCGCTGCCCAGAATGTCCGCTGAAATCGTCTGGAGCCGTCAATAGTTCGCCGACGGAAGCCCGGCCTCGTTCAGTTATTTACCAAGTTTTCGGCCAAGTCATATTCCACGTTTGTTGTTCCGACATCTCCCATATGCTTGGCAATTTGCTGTGTCAGCTTCTGTTTGGACATCTCAGCAAGCGCTTTTGGAAAACTCTGAAGCTCTTCTTTTCTGGCGACAACTGTCAGGGTGCGCGAGAGGCCGGAGACTGGAAGCTCTATCAATCGCAAGCTCATGTTCTCCACCAATCCATCAATCAGCAAAGTTGGTGTCAAAAGGCTGAATCCCTGACCGGCAGAAACACAGGACGTAACCATGCTTGAACGGTCCGCCTGAATGACCTTGTCGGGTTCAAAACGCAAACGGCGCAGGTGTTGTGCAATTTGGCGGCCGGCGTTTGTTGTATCTCCGAACCGAACCAAGGGCAGCCGCGTCTGGATCGCCTCAAGACTATCTGTCGGGCCATCATATGTTTCGGGCAGAACCAGAAGGTATCTTTCGGTCAGAACGTGGTGGCGCTCAAGGCCATCCATGTCCAGAAAAGGATTTGAGGTGATCGCCAGATCCGCTTGCTTGGTCCTCAGCAAATGCTCGTGGTTGCCGCTTTGCCCGGCATGCAAGGTGATATCTTCGACGTTGAACACACGTTGGGCCAGGTCAATCAATGAAGGCGTCAGGGTCGTGGCGATAGAGGCTTGAATACCGACCCGAAGCAGGGTCAGGGATTTCTGGCCGACGTGGCGCAATTCGGTTTCCATGTCGGAAAACGCATCCAGAATCTTCTGCGCTTTGCTGTGCAGGCGCACGCCCGCGTAGGTCAGCCGGGCCGGACGTGTACTGCGATCCAGAAGCAGGGTGCCAAAGGCCTTTTCCAACGCGGTGATGTGCTGGGATGCCGCCGGCTGCGAGAGATTGAGCAGCTTCGCGCCCGCCCGCATTTGACCTGTTTCCGCAACGGCGACGAAGATTTCGAGTGAGCGCATCAGGCTTGGCGACAGTTTGCGACGATCCAGCATAGCTCATCCTTAGTATAAATAATGATTATACTGTTGAGATTTTCTTGGTTTCCGTCAAGCGCCGGGTCAACAGTTTTGCCATGAGACGTTTGCGCCCATCCCGCCGTCGCAGGGCGACGGAAATTCGCACCTCTGCCGAGATGCGTGCGCCGTTTATTCTGCGAAAGCTCTCGACCTTCAATGTGCTCAGCGAGACGGGGCTGGAGCAGATCGAGGCCAATGCGGACACCATCCTAGCCGAAACCGGGATGGAGTTTCAGGATGACCCGGAGATTCTGAAGATCTTTGCAGATGCAGGCTGTGACGTAAACGGAACGCACGTGCGGTTCGCACCCGGCTTTTGTCGAAAAATGATCACTGCAACCGCGCCCGCGCAGTTCACGCAACATGCCCGCAATCCGGCCAACAGCGTTCAGCTTGGCGGAGAAGCCAGTGTGCTTTGTCCGGCTTGGGGGCCGCCTTTTGTGCACGATCTGGATCGCGGTCGTCGCTATGCCTCGCATCAGGATTTCATCGATCTGGTCAAGCTGCATCATAGCCTGCCGTGGCTTCACCACTCGGGTGGCGTGGTGTGCGAGCCGGTGGACCTGCCTGCCAACAAACGCCACCTCGATATGCTATATGGACACATTCGCTATTCTGATCGGGCCTTCATGGGGGCCTTTATCGGGGCCGAGCGGGCAGGCCACGCGATCGACATGGCGCGGATCGTTTTCGGTGAGGGTTTTGTGGCCGAAAACGCCGTCCTCTATTGCGTGTCAAACACCAACGCGCCCCTTGTGATGGACAGCCACATGTCGGGTGCATTGAAAACCTATGCGCGCGCCGGGCAGCCAGTTGCCTGCACGCCTTGGGTTCTGACGGGGGCCATGTCGCCTTCGACCGTTGCCGGAACGCTGGCGCAGGTGCTGGCCGAAACCATGGCTGCAATGACGTTGACCCAATTGGTGAACCCCGGCGCGCCCTGCATGATGGGCAGCTTTGCCTCGACCATGTCGATGAAGTCCGGCGCGCCAACTTTTGGCACGCCCGAGTCCGGGCTGATGGTATTGGCGGCCGGACAGCTTGCCCGCAGGCTGAATGTACCCTTGCACACGGTTGGTACGCTCAGCGCATCAAAAGTCCCGGACGCCCAGAGCCAGCAAGAGGCTACCTGGGGTCTGATGATGTCGATGTTCGCGGGCGCGAACCTGATCAACCACGCCACCGGTTGGCTGGAGGGCGGGTTGGTGACCTCGTTCGAAAAAACGATCCTGGATCACGATCTGTGCGGCAAGATCGGGCGTTTCTTCGAAGGCATTGACATGAGCGAGAATGCCCAGGCGATGGAGGCGATCGCGGCGACAGGCCCGGGTCGGCATTTCCTCGGGTCCGAACACACGCAGGCCAATTTCATGTCCGCTCTGTTCCGGCCCTGGACCCCGGATGACAATTCGTTCGAACAATGGCACGCGGCGGGAGAGAAGGATGCCGCAACCCGCGCCAATGCAATTTGGAAAGAGCAGCTTGACGCATATGAAGATCCTGGTCTGGATCCAGACATTGACACGGAATTGCAGGACTATATCGCACGGCGAAAGGCCGAGAAACCCGATCGGGACTATTTCTGATGAGCTTGGGTTTCGGCGATTTCACGCATCTGAGTGTAGTACGGCAGGTGATGCGCCACGTGGTCGGCATATGGCTCGCCAAGCGCATCCAGTTCCGCCCGCACGTCCGTGACCACGGGCGCCTGGATCGCGCCGCTTTGCAGTACTTCGCTATGCCAGCTTTGCACCGATTGCCAGCCATCCGGTACACTGCTGTCCCAGGAAAACGCATGCGCGAGATAGGGCAGCCCGACATGCGCCCAATATCGGCGCAGCGTCGCTTGCGGATCGCGGCGCAGTTGATCAGCGGTGATGACCAAAGGGTCATGTCCCAGCTCTTTCAGCGCGGTGTACAGTCGGTACTGGGCTTCATGTCCCAGTTCCAATCGGGTGAATTCGGGATCCCGTTTAGCATAAGACAGCGCCGCTTCGGCCGGGTCGCGCAGCAAAAATGCGTGGCTCATCTGATGAGTAAATTCGGGATCCAGCGGCAAGGCTTCGGTGACATAGTAAGCCATATCCTTGAAGAACAAGGGGTTGGTTGCGGCCTTTGCGCGGATCATGGCCCGAATATCGTCGTATGTCGCAGGGTGCCCGGGTTCGGGCGTGAAACCCGGAAACAGCCGGTCTTTGGTGGTCAGATAGTGATGGTACATGAACGGCTCGTGCAGAACGGTCAGATCACCGCGCTCGCGCATGACACGTTCAAAAGCGGTCGAAACCGAGCGGGGATGGCACCACAACGCATGTATCGTCATGCGCCGACCCTAAGTTCGGTGCCTTTGTCGCGTCAATGGAGGGCAGCATGACCCGTATCCTGATCATCGGGGGCGGCGCGATTGGTCTCAGCCTGGCCTACCATCTGGCCAAGCGCGGTGCTGAAGATGTCACCGTCTTGGAGCGAAACCAACTGACCTCGGGCACGTCGTGGCACGCGGCCGGGATCGTTGGTCCCTTGCGGGCAACTCCAAACATGACGCGGTTGGCGATGGCCGCACTCGAGGTTTTTCCAGCTCTTGAGGCCGAAACCGGAATGTCGACCGGCTACCGCCAGACCTCAGGTTACTGGCTGGCACGCGATCCCGCTCGTCTGGACGAGTTGCACCGGATTGCGGATCTGGGTCAGACGCTGGGATTGAGCCCGCGCATGGTCTCGGCCTCGGACGTACCCCTGACGCAGCTTGATCTGAGCAGTCACGTCGGCGCCCTGTTTGTGCCTGAAGATGCCAATGTGAACCCGGTCGATTTGTGCATGGCTTATGCCAAAGGTGCGCGCGACAGTGGTGTAAAGATCCATGAGCACACCGGTGTTCAGGCCCTCCGCAAGTCGGGCACTCGAATCATTGGCGTAACCCTGACCGATGGAACCGAACTGGACGCAGATCAGGTGGTCATCGCCACCGGTGCCTGGTCACGCGAGTTGGCGGCCAGCGTGGGCGTGGCGCTGCCGTTACAGGCGGTCGAACACATGTATGTGGTCACTGAACCCATGGCCGGCCTGCCAAACCCATTTCCGGTGATCAGGGATCTGGACCGGGGCATCTACATTAAGGGCGACGCGGGCAAGCTGGTGATCGGCGGCTTTGAACCCAACGCCAAATGCTGGGACGCCCATGGCCCTGAAGGCGACCGCCCATTCCTTGAGATGACCGAAGATTGGGACCAGTTCACCCCCTTCATGGAGGCCGCGTTGGAGCTGTGCCCCAGCCTTGAAACCGTGGGCATCCAGCATTTCATGAATGGCCCCGAAAGCTTTACGGCGGACACCCGGCCACTTGTAGGTGAGACCTCGGTTGATGGCCTGTTTGTGGCCGCTGGCATGAATTCGGTCGGGGTGATGTCTTCCGCAGGAATTGGACGGGCCCTGGCGGATTGGGTGATCGACGGCCACCCCTCCATGGATATGTGGGAGGTCGATGTGGCCCGGGTCGACCCCGCTACGGCGACTGCCGGGCACATGGCACAACGCATGGAAGAGGCTGTTGCGGATCTCTTTGCCTTGCACTGGCCGTATAAGCAGCCCCAAGCTGGGCGGGGTTTGCGGAACACACCCTTGCACGACCGCTGGGCCGGGGCCGGGGCACATTTCGGGCTGACAGCAGGTTGGGAGCGTGGGCTCTATTACGGCCCGGCACAGGATTATTCCATAGCCGATCAGGGGTGGTGGCCTCTGGCCGAGGCGGAAGCGGCTGTCATGGGTCATGGCACCGCCCTGATCGAGTTGAGCCCGTTTACCAAACTGGACATCACCGGCCCGGAGGCTCTGGCGGCGCTGAATCGCCTCACCACCGCGCAGATGGAGGTGCCTTTCGGTCGGGCTGTCTACACCCAGATACTCAACGCGCGCGGGGGCATCGAGATGGACGTGACCATCACGCGGCGGCGCGAGGATGCATTTCACCTGACCTCGGGCGCGGTCACACGCACACGCGACCTGACGTTTCTGCGCCGCCACCTGAAGGGTGACGTCATGGTTCAGGACTTGACCGAGGCGTTCTGCACCGTCGGTGTGATGGGGGCAGGCAGCCGGTCTGTTCTGCAAAGCCTGGGAGACCTTCCCGAGATGCCCTTTGCCCATGCCGCCACCGTCGAATTGGCAGGCACCTCATGCCGTGCGACCCGCGTCAGTTTTGTCGGAGAGCTGGGCTGGGAACTGACAGTGTCCAATGCGCAGGCCCCCAAGCTGTTCGATGCGTTGCGAAACGCAGGCGCAACCCCATTGGGTCATTACGCGGTGGATGCATGCCGATTGGAAAAGGGTTTCAAACATTGGGGGCATGAGCTTGGCCCCGAGATCACTCCGCTTGAAGCCGGTCTGGGATTCACCATCGATTGGTCCAAGGAGTTTGTGGGTAAAGCGGTGTTGGAACAGCAAAAACACAAGGGGCTGCATCGACGTCTGATCCTGGTGCAGGTTCAGGGTGCGGCCCTGCTGCTGCATGACGAACCGGTGTTCGAGGACGGCACCTATGTCGGGCTGACAACTTCGGGTGGACGCGGGCCGCGAACGGGGCTGAACCTGTGTTTTGCCATGGTATCGGTCCGGCCGGGCGAGACATTGGACGAGACATGCGGCCGAATTTTCACAATTCGGGTCGCCGGGCAGGACTATCCCGCGCAGCCCCTGCGCCGCCCGCCCTTTGATCCCTCAGGCGAAAGGATGCGCGCATGATCAAGGCACAGGTAACGATCATCGGCGGTGGGGCCATGGGCGTCTCGCTGATGTATCATCTGGTCAAGGCGGGTTGGTCCGACGTTTTGCTGGTCGAGAAGAACGACCTGACCCATGGGTCGACCTGGCATGCGGCCGGGCTCTGCACCCATTTCGCGCACAATCCCACGATTCAGGAACTGCGTGCAACTTCTGTCCGGCTTTACCGGGATATTTTACCTCAGGAAACCAGGCGCGATTGTGGGTTTCATCGCTCGGGTGCGATGCGGATCACGCGCAACCCCGACCGGATGGACGAGTTTCGCCACGTGGCCGGCCTGTCCGAGTTCACCGGCTATCCGCTGGAGGTGCTGACACCGGAACGGATCGCCGAACTGTTCCCGCTGGCAAAACTGGATGGGTTGATCGGTGGAATTTACGAACCCGATGACGGCCACGTGGACCCAACGCTTGCAACCCACGCGATGGCCGAAGTCGCCCGACGTGGCGGCGCCCGGATCCTGCGCAATTGCGCGGTCATCGCGGTTAAGCGCCAGCAGGATCATTGGTGGATCAAAACCGAGAAAGAGACGATCGAGACTGTCCACGTGGTCAACGCCGCAGGCACTTGGGGCTGGGAGGTTGGCCGCATGATGGGGCTCAACATCCCCTCGGTTCCTGTGCTGCACCAATATCTGGTGACAGACACGGTCGACGCCGTGTCGTCCCGGATAAAGGAGGGCTTGCCCGAGTTGCCGATCATTCGAGACCCCGAGGAAAGCTGGTACGTCAGACAGGAACGCGACGGGTTGATCCTTGGGCCGTATGAAAAGGACGCCAAGGTTTGGTCAGTCGACGGTGTACCGCCGGATTTCGGCGCGGACCTGATGCCGCCGGATCTGGACAGTGTCGAACACATCATCATGGCCGCGATGGACCGTATTCCGGCGCTGGAAACGGGTGGCGTGAAATCGGTGATCAACGGCCCTATTACATTCACACCGGACGCCAACCCCCTGATCGGGCCTGCGCATGGCTTGGAGAACGCCTGGCTGCTGACCGGCTCGTCCATGGGCGTGATGGAGGGCGGCGGCGCAGGCTGGTTCCTCGCCCACTGGATGACCCATGGCGCGCCGCCAATGGATGCGCTGGCAGTGGACAGCCGACGCTTTGGCGTCTGGGCGGATCGTGACTATCGCGTGGCCAAGGCCATCGAATGTTTCGGTCTGCAATTCGGTGTGCACTACCCGCACGAGGAACGCCCCGCCGGGCGCGGCCTGCGCCTGTCTCCGCTGCACGACCTGATGGTCGAGCGCGGCGCGGTTATGGGGGCGGCCTATGGGTGGGAGCGTCCGAACTGGTTTTCGGACATGCCCGGGGCTGTGGCCGACGAAACCTTCCGCCGGGCCAATTGGTTCGAACATGTGACGCGAGAGGTCGACGCCGCGCATAACCGCGTTGCGATGGCAGACTTGTCGGTATTCTCGAAATTCGACGTCAGCGGCCCGGATGTTGCCCCGTTTCTGGAAGCGCTGGGCGCAAACCGCGCACCCGCGCCTGGCGGCATTGGGCTGACCCACGCGTTGACACCTGCGGGTGGTGTACTGTCGGAGTTCACCGTCACGCGTCTGACCGAAGACCATGCCTACCTCACCAGTGCCGCTGTAGCAGAGCAGATCGATTATGATCTGTTGACACATGTCGCAGAAGGTTTTGACGTCATGGTTCGAAACGTCTCCGATGATCTGGCGGTCATCGGTGTCATGGGCCCCAAGTCGGCTGACGCTCTACCCGAGTTGGTCGACATGACCTGGTTGACCACGCGCGAGACCCACGTGGCGGGCATCCCCCTGCGCGCCCTGCGTGTGTCCTATCTGGGCGAATTTGGTTGGGAGTTGCATGTCGCCAAAAAGCACGCGGCAAGGCTCTTCGTATTGCTTGAGGAAACTGCGAAACCTCTTGGCCTTGGCTTTTATGGGGCCTATGCCGCAAACTCCATGCGTCTCGAAAAAGGTTATCGTGGCTGGGGCAGTGACCTGACGACCGAGCGCAGCCCTCTTGAGGCTGGGCTGACCCCGTTTGTCCGCAACGACCTGCGCACCAAGCTGGCCCGCGACGACGCGTGGGACATGGTGCTGCTGGATGTCGAAGCCGGTCAGGTCGATCCGTTCTACGCGCACACGATATGGAAAGACGGGGTGCCGGTAGGGATCGCCACCTCGGGGGCCTATGGTCATCGCACCGGCAAGGTCCTTGCCTTGGCCTACCTGCGTGACCCGACCGCGCGCGAGGGGCTGACCATCTCGATCGTGGGTCAGCACCGTGCCGCGACCATCCTGCCGGAAGCCCCTTTTGACCCCAATAACCATCGACTGAAAACCGGAGGTTCCAAATGACTGACCACCCCCTTCACACCGACTGGGACTTCTCGAATACCGCCGCGCGACGGGACCGGTACTATGCCGCTTCGCTGACGCGGTTTACGCCCTTACGCGAGCCTATTGTGTTCAAAAAAGGCCAGGGCCAATACCTGTGGGACACGGACGGGCGGAAATATACTGACCTGCTGGGGATGAATGTCTGTATCTCGGTCGGGCACTCGCACCCACGCGTGGTGGCAGCAGCAAACGCGCAGGCGCAGGAACTGACCCACTGCACGACAATGTTCTACCACCCGACACCCGCACATCTGGCCGAGGAACTGGCCGCGACCATGCCCAAGGGCCATGACTGGGTGGTGCATCTGACCAACTCAGGGTCCGAGGCGATTGATCTAGCGATGACCATGGCGCGCACCTATACCGGCAATCTGGACCTGCTGGCGTTGCGTACCGCTTATCACGGGCCCACTGCCGCAGCGCAGTCGATCACAGGTATTGCCGGGTGGCGCCACCCGGGCATGCCCGGCAACGTCGCCTTCGTTCCCGAACCCAACCAGTATCGCGGCATCTTCGGGCCGGGCACCCAGCCGTATCTGGAAGAGATTGACCGCACCATCGCCACAGCGACATCCGGTCAGGTGGCGGGCATCTTTGTGGAAAGCGTGCAGGGCTATGGCGGCATCATCGAAATGCCGCCGGGCTATATGTCCGGCGCAGCAGATCGCGTGCGCGCGGCAGGGGGTCTTTACATTGCCGATGAGGTTCAGTCAGGCTTTGGCCGCACCGGCGAACACTTCTGGGGGTTCGAGGCAGACGGCGTTGTCCCCGACATCATTGTCATGGCCAAGGGTCTTGGAAACGGCTTTCCGATCGGAGCGGTTGTGGCCAAAAAACAAGTAGCCGCGCCGATGGCCGAAAGGTTCATGTTCCACACCTACGGCGCCAACCCGACCTCGGCCGCCGCAGCCCGTGCCGTTCTGGCCGTTATGCGAGACGAAGGGCTTCAGGAAAACGCCCGTATTGTGGGCGCGGCGCTGCTGGAACGGCTCCATGACCTGAAAGACAAGTACAAGGCCATCGGTGATGTTCGCGGCAAGGGTCTTATGCTGGCGCTGGAATTCGTGAAAGATCTGGACAGCAAAACGCCTGACAAGGAGATGACAACAGAGGTCTTCGAAGCCTGCCGCGCGCAAGGGATCATCCTGTCGAAATCCGGCCCTTTCCAGCAATGCCTACGGATGGTGCCGCCACTTTGCTTGTCCTTGGATGATGTGGGCCAGGTGGCAAACAGCCTCGACCAGGCGCTCGAAATGGCTGAGGGTACTGCCCATGGATAAAGGATCGCCCCGTGGAACCGCTGAAAGCGGTGGCTTGACGAAGGCCCCTTTTTGAGGGGCCCGACATTGTCGATTGGCTAGGTGGAGTTCGAGCCTAGGATGTTGATTGGTTCAGACAAGCTCTGAACGACAAGGATACACATCTGTATCCGGGGTCGGAACCAACGCAAGGCAACCGTCAGACTTTGCGAACACCGCTATCAACACGGCAAACGAGTTGAGACGATCTCATGGACCGCTTGGCACGTCGGCAATTTCCTTGATCAATCGCGTCTCCAACAATTGACCATAGCGGTACAGGACCGGGTAGGCGACCGAGGCGATGTGACTGTTGAACTCTCGAAACGCACGCAAAGTCTCCAGATGCATATCGCTGGTTTCGAAACTTTCCGTTGTCCCATGTTGCAATCGGCGCAGGTGTCGCTTGCGGCTGTCACGTTCCACGCGTTTTATTTCGGTTTTTTCAAGGCTCAGCAGGCGCGCGCTTTCCAGATCGTCCGAAATAAGCACGTTCGAAGCCAGTTTCATATTCGACAGAATGCTCTCGTGCATGTGGACGAGTTCCGACCAGCCCTCTTGCGAGAAACTTGAACCCTTGGCGCGCATTTCGCCCGCCAAAACAGTCAGGCGTTTGGCAACAACATCCCCGGCCGTTTCAAGCCGAATAGCGAACTCCATCAGATCGCGCGCGGTTTTGGCATCCTGTTTTTCGTATAATTCAGCCGGTATCGCTGCAACAAAGGTTCGAATACCCGAGAGGCACCGGTTCACGTCCTCGTCAATCGCCTGAACAGACCGGATCTGTTCCTTATCACCGTGTCGGTACAGTTCCAGCACCGGGCGGAACATGGTCTCGAGAAGATCGCTCATCCGCAGAAGTTCCCGCTTCAGGCTCGGCAGCGCTTGGTTTGGGTTCGAAACGCATCTGATGTCCAACGCACTGACCGGCCTTGTGGGTTGCGGCTTCTGTTCTTTTTGGGGGTCTGGCAAAAGCGTTTCGAACAGTGCCTGCAAGCGCCCACAAAACGGAAGCGCCAGAACCAGCAGTGACAGGTTGAATGCAAGATGCACATTGACGAGCATCTGTCCCCCCTGCGGTTCTCCCAAGAGCCCGGTCCGCAGGGCCCGGTTCGCCACAAACAGGGTCACCAAAGCCCAACTGCCCCGCAGCGCCAGGTTTGCGTAGGGGATGCGTCGTGCCGTCACAGGCATTCCCCGGGTCAGCCAGACCGGAATGAAGGCAGAGCCAAAATTCGCGCCAAGAACCAATGACATACCGGCGGCAAAAGGGATTGCGCCGATCTGTACAAGCGTCACGCACATAAGGATGGCCGCGACCGACGAGTGCATGACAAAAGCCAGGGCACCCCCGACAAGGAAGGCCGTGATGAAATCGCGCGCCAGATAATCGGCGACGGCGGGCAGAAATGCACTGTCCCGGATGGGGTCCATCGCCTCGCGCAGGAACCTCAGCGAGATCAGGATAAATGCCACGTCCATCAGAATGCGCCCAAGCTGCCGTGCTTTCTTGGCTTCGGTCTTGACGAACAGATAGCCGCCAATTGCCAGTAACAGCGGCACAAGCCAGTCCAACCGAAAGGACAGGATCTGAATGATCAACGCCGAGCCCAGATCGCCACCCAGTACAATCGCCAGACCGGCTGGAAAGCTCAGCATCCCACTGGCGGCAAACCCGGACGTCAGCAAAGCCACGGCGGCCGAGCTTTGCAACACGACCGCCATCATCAGCCCAACCACCGAGGCATGCAGGTAGCTGCGCTGTTGCGTCATCACCCGTTGGAACGACGCGCCGTAACTGCGTTCGATTCCAGTGCGCACCATGCGTACTGCGTAAAGCAGAAGCATGGTTGCCCCGGCCAAACTGATCAGGAAGGTGACAATTGCCATGCTTCACTCCGGCTTCAAAACAGGTATTTGCACCGCAGTTTGTGTGCGATCCGCTGCAGATGGCTTTTGAGTCGTAGGCGACGGCAAACAAGGACGGGAAATCCGGTCTATTTTGCAGCATCTTATTGGGTTGCGCCAAGTGTGCCCGTTACCGAGCCAATTGGGCGATCTTGCCCGCCGCCATGGCCCGTCGGCTCAGTTTGCCTCTGTGATTGCGGCAACAACGATGTCGATGGCACGATCCAGTTCAGTTTGCGAAATCGTCAGCGGCGGCGACAGGGTCAGAACGCAACCCTGGCTGATCTTATAGCTCAACCCCGCTTCTAGACAGGCATAGTAGATCTGTTCCGCGCGCGCATTTCCGGGCGTCTTGCTGGAACGGTCCTCGACAATCTCGATACCGAACATAAGGCCGCGGCCCCGGATGTCACCGACGATGGGAACATTCTGAAGGGCGTCGACCAGGCGCCCCATCGCGTATTCGCCCAACTCAGCCGCGCGCTGGACCAAGCCCTCGTCTTCTATGATTTGAAGTGTCGTCAAAGCGGCCCGAGAGGTTACGGGGTTCTTTTCGTGCGTGTAATGCCCAATGGCAAAGTCCCCGCAAACATCCAGTTTTTTCCGGGCGATGCAGGCGGCGATTGGCAGGATACCCCCGCCCAGCGATTTGCCGATGGTGACAATGTCGGGGATGATTTCATCATGCTGGAACGAGAACATCTGCCCGGTCTTGCCCAGCCCGGTCGGAATTTCATCCAGGATCAGCAATGCGCCGTGCCGGTCGCAAATTTCGCGCACCCGCTTCCAGAAACCTGGCGGCGGCACGATGGGTACGGCACGCATCGCCTCGGCCACGACGGCGCAGATGTCGCCTTCGCGTTCCAGCACGTAGTCGATCATGTTGGCGCAGGCTTCGGCGCTGGCTTCAAGCGTTGCGTGTCCATAGGGGCATCGGGTGGGGTGGAAGGGTGCTACATGCTCGGTTCCCGGCAAAAGCGGCCCGGCGATGTGGCTGCGGAAAGTGGCCTCGCCACCAACGCTTGCCGCGCCAAAGCCCGCTCCATGGAAGGCGTCCCAGAAGCTCAGAGTCTTGAAACGGCCCGTCGCGGCGCGGGCGATCTTGAGCGCGACTTCATTGGCGTCCGAACCGCCGGTGGTGAACAGTACCTTGCCCAGATCGCCCGGGGTGATGGCCACCAGCTTTTCGGCCAGTTCCACCGCCGGGTCATTGGTGAAACGGCGTGGGGCAAAGGGCAGGTCGTCCAGCTGATCCTTGATCGCCTGCACCAGAAGGGGATGGCCATAGCCAATGTGATGTACCGAATTGCCATGGAAATCCATGTAGCGGCGGCCGTCGAGATCCTCGATCCAGATACCTTCGGCTTTGGCAATCGTGCTGACGCAGGGGCTGGACAGGGACTGATGCAGGAACACATCCGAGTCGCGTTTCAGCAGCGGCGACGACTTGGGCCCGATGGACTTCTTCAGCCAGGCTTTGCGGGCTTCCGAGGTATTCGATTCCCCTTCTGTATGGACAATCTGTGGCATATCCGTTTCTCACTGTCGTTTTGGAAAAGGGGCGGGCCCCGAAGGGTCCGCCAGTTCCGGGGAGATATCCTGGACCCCTCCTGTTTGCAGAAGGGGCAGGGACGTCAGCCAGGCCAGGGCAGCGAATAAGTCTTCACGTTGGTAAAGAACTTCATCGCTTCGATAACGCCTTCCTTCACGCCGTTTCCGCTGTCCTTGATACCGCCGAAGGGCGACATTTCGATCCGGTAACCCGGCTGTTCCCAGATGTTGCATGTGCCCACGTTCAGCCCGTTTATATAGGCTATGGCGCGGTTCAGATCGTTGGTGCATACGCCTGAGGACAGGCCGAACTCGGTCGAGTTCGAGATTGCCATCACCTCTTCGTCGTTGTCGGGCACACGCACAATGGGGACGATCGGGCCAAAGGTTTCCTCCATCACCAGTTCGCTGTCATGGGGCACCTTGTCGACCACGATCGGCGGCAGAAGCGCGCCCTGACGGCCCGGATGATAGAGGATTTCCGCGCCTTCTTTCTCGGCCTGATAAACGCGGTTTTCAAAGACTTCCGCCGCCTTGTCGTGGATCACGCAGCCCAGTTCGGTTTCAGGATCCTGCGGATCGCCGAATTTGATCTTTTTGGCCTTTTCCAGAACCAGCGGCACAAACTTATCCGCGACGCTCTCTTGTACAAGAATGCGCTTGACCGCCGTACAGCGCTGGCCGGAATTGCCGGTGGCACCTGTAACAGCAATCGTGGCAGCCTTGTCCAGATCAGCATCGCTGAGGTCGTTGAGGACGATTAGAGGATCATTGCCGCCAAGTTCCAGAGCCTGACGTTTGTAGACGCCCTTTTCGGCAATCATCTTGCCCACAGGCACGCCGCCGGTGAAGGTGATGATGTCGATATGCTCGTTGGTGATCATCTCGTCACCGATGTCAGCGGGCCAGCCGGTGACAACCTGGAACATCTCGGGCGGCAAGCCCGCCTCGTACAGAATATCCGCCAGGGTCAATGCGGTCAGCGGGGTCAATTCCGTCGGTTTGCAGACCATGCAGTTGTTGGTGGCAATCGACGGCGCGATCTTGTGGCTGACCATGTTAAGCGGGTGGTTGAACGGTGTGATCGCGCTGATCGCCTTTACCGGCTCGCGCATGGTGAAGATTTTGCGGGCCTTGCCGTTATGGGTCAGATCGCACGAGAAAATCTCGCCATCATCCTTCAATGCCTCGGCGGCAGCGAACTGATAGACATCCTGCGCGCGCTTGGTTTCGTAGATCGCGTGCTGGTGGCAGATGCCCAGTTCAAGCGTCAGCCACTTGGCCAGATATTCGCGCTTTTCTCCGATCAGCTCACCCGCGCGCTGCAGGATCTGGCTGCGTTCATATCGGGTGAGCTTTGGTTTGTAGTTTGCCGCAATCTCGAAAGCCTTGCGCGCATGTTCGGCGGTTCCGGCCGGAACGTACCCTACAACTTCGTTGGTATAGGGGTAGTGCACCGGAACGGTTTCTTCAGCGAAGACAATTTCACCGCCGATCCGCATTCCTTCGTTTCGTATTTCGATGTTCGACATGGTCTGATCTTTCATGACTTACTGTGCCGCTGCTGTGGTTGCGTAAAAGAAGGCGTCGAAATTACGCAAAACCGGTTGGTTGGGCAGGTCGATGACGCGGTTCACGATGAACGGAACTTCTTGCTCGGTCAAACCGCCATGGCTGCGCAGGGGTTCCTTCAGGGCCGCCAGATCGTGACGGTGCTCGGACGTGCCAATGCAGATGTTCTCGCCCGAGACCATCACGATGTCGCCAATCCGGTCGCCCGGCAACTCGAACTGCTCGATGGCTTCGGCCTTGGTCAGCACGTGGGTTATACCCTCGGTCGCTTTGAGTTTTGCTATGATTTCATCCTGATCCGCGCCTTCCGGCAGATAGGCGGTCGCGAAAGACCCCAATGCGCCGTGATGCACGACATAAGGATCGGTAATCGGCAGGATGACCCGCGCGGCGTCCTTGCCCAGCCAATCGTCCATCAGATCCTGCGCATAGACAACGGCGGGCGAGCCATCAGGCAAGTGCTTTGGCTTCATGCCGTGGTCGGCGGTCACCACGATGGCGGCACCCAACGCGTCCAATTCGCCCAGATAGCGATCGAACATCGCGTAGAAATCCAGCGCGCCTTGCTGTTCGGGCGCAAACTTGTGCTGAATATAGTCTGTGGTCGATAGATACATCACGTCGGGCTTGAACTCTTTCAACAGCTTGACGCCGGCAGCAAAGACAAACTCGGACAGTTCGGCCGAGTAAACCTCGGGGACGTCCATGCCCAGCCATTTGCTGGCATTGTCGATGCCGTGCTCAGTCATAGTCGTCTCGCCTGAACGTTCCGAGGAAAACGCGACCGCACGGCCTTCGTCGAACTTCAGCCCTGCACCAAGAAGCGCGCGCAGCTTGTCCTTGGCGGTGACCATGGCGACGCGGAACCCGGCGTCGTAGAATTGCGAGAAGATGGTCGGCGCGCGCAGGAAACGCACGTCATTCATCATGACTTCTTCGCCGCTGTCCGGGTCAATCAGGTAGTTGCCACAGATGCCATGCACGATGGGCGGGCGTCCGGTGGCGATCGACAGGTTATTGGGGTTGGTGAAGGACGGGATCACGGAATGGGCCAGCCGGTCGGTGCCTTCTTCGCGCATCCGCTTGAGGTTGGGCATCAGGCCCTTGGCAATCGCAACCTCCAGATATTCAGGCTCGCACCCATCCAGGCAGATGGCGATTGCGGGGACCTTGGGCGTCGGATAGACGCGCTCGTTTGCTACAACGGGGGTTTGGATGGTCATCTTGTCATGTTCCTTGATAGTTAGGCAGCCAGTTTGGCGCGTTCTTGCAGTGCCCGGAGGGGAGGTGCCGCGTTGGTCACGCCCATCTCCTCCAATGATTCCTTTGCGGCGGTCACGACCATTCGCATGACGTGTTCGTCCATTTGGCCGATGCATCCGACGCGGAAGCTGTCGACCACCGTCAGTTTGCCCGGGTAGATGATGAAGCCCTTGGATTTCATGAGGTTATAGAACTGATCAAACACGAAGCTTTCGTCCGCGGGACAGAAAAAGGTGACGATAATTGGGCTGAGCCAACGATTGTCCAGCAACGTTTCAAAGCCCAGCTCTCGCATTCCGGCGACCATGACATCGCGATTACGGGTGTAACGCCCGCCACGGCCGGATACGCCCCCTTCGGCGGCGTGTGCCCTGAGTGCCTCGATAAAGGCGGCAACCACATGTGTTGGCGGTGTGAACCGCCACTGGCCGGTCTTGTTCATGTGCGCCCACTGTGCGTGCACATCCAGAGACAACGAGTGGCTGTTGCCCTTCGCGGCTTCAAGCTCGGATTTACGGGCGACTATGAAGCCGAAACCGGGCACGCCTTCGATACATTTGTTGGCCGAAGACACCATCGCCTCGTAGCGGATTTCGGTGGGTTTGAGTTCCACCGCGCCAAACGCCGACATCGAATCGATCAGAAGTTTGCGCCCGGCGGCATAGGTGACTTCGGATATCTCCTCGACCGGATTCAGAATTCCCGAGCTGGTTTCGCAGTGAATGGCGACCACATGGGTGATGTCTGGATCCTCGGCAAGAATGCGGGCAACTTCCTCGCCTCTGGGCGGCAGGTAATCCCCTTTGTCCAGAACGACATGATCGCGGCCCAGATATTCCAGGGTCTGCGCAGATCGTTGCCCGTAGGCGCCATTTGCAAGAACAAGTGCCTTGCCATTGGCGGGAATAAACGACGCAAGCATCGCCTCGACCGAGAACGAACCACTGCCCTGCATGGGGACGCAATCGTAGTCGTCAGCCCCTTCGCCAAGCAACGCCAGAAGGCTGGACCGCACTTCGCGCGTCATGGCACGAAAGTCGTCATCCCAACTGCCCCAGTCCTTCAACATGGCTTCTTTTACAGCATAGGACGTTGTCAAAGGACCGGGTGTCAGAAGATATGGTTCACCGAGGCGAGGAGGTTCGATTTTTGCGTTGGAAGGCGTCATATCCATGCTCCAGAAAAGCGTTTTCAAGAACACAATTGCAGCAACGGTTGCTATATGTGAAATTGCAATTATCGATCTAATTATAAGCTCAGCCTATGTATTGGGAAACGGGGATACGCGATGCGGCACAGTCAGCTCAAAGCCTTTCATTTTGTGGCTAAACACGGTGGTTTTTCGCGTGCAGCAGAAGCCTTGTATCTGACGCAGCCAGCCATTTCCGAGCAGGTGCGAAAGCTGGAACAGGATCACGATTTGTTGTTGTTCCAGCGCGAACGGAAACGTGTGACCCTGACCCATGAAGGAGAGCAGCTTTACAGATACACCAAACAATACTTCGAGATCGAAGATCAGATCGAGGACTACCTTTCCGAGACCAAGGCCGTGGTTGATGGAGAGTTGCGCATCATCGCCGACTCAGCTCACCACCTGACAGCCTTTTTGGGGGCCTTTCAGAAGAAGAATCCGAACGTCACAATCACCGTGCGCTCGGGCAATACCGAGGAAATTCTGGAGGAACTCCGGTCCTATAATGCGGAGATCGGCGTTGTCGGCAGCCTGTCTCCGGGCAAGGACATGGAAATTCTGAGCCTTGGATCCACAGAGATCGTCGCTTTTGCGGCCCAGGGTTTGCTTTTGGCGTCCAAACCGACCTTGTCCCTGGAAGAGTTGTCAAAGCTGCCGCTTATCTTTCGCGAGACCGGGTCAAAAACGCGCCAGAAACTGGAAGATGAGGCCAAAAAGCACGGGATCATGCTTAAACCGGCGATCGTTGCCGAAGGGCGTGAAGCAATTCGGGAACTTGTGGCCTCCGGCGCCGGCATCGGTTTTGTTTCGCAGGCGGAATACGGGCATGATGACCGGCTGCGGCAGATCAAGTTGCAGGGGATCAACCTGCAAATGGGCGAGAGCATCATTTCGCTTTCGCAACGCCGCGAGGTGAAGATTATCCGCGCTTTCATGGAGTTCGTGCAGCGGACTTTGAAAGAAAACCCCGCCAATAGTTGATTGGCGGGGCAGGGTGTCAAAATGGCCGCTAGCGACTTCGCCAGGCTTGAGTGCGTTTCAGAATGCCCTTGGACGCTATCTGATGAATGATCCGGGCCGCGGCATTTGTATAGAAGATCATCATCCCCATTGCCGCCGCCGGTGCGATGTCTCCGGCATCATCCATATTCAGGACAGCGATTGAGGCGAGCGTGGTCTTTGGTGAGTACAGAAACACCACAGCCGACACGGTCGTCATCGCGTTGACGAACAGATAGATGGATATGTCCAGAACCGCTGGCAGGCAGACCGGAACCGTCACCCGTGCAAACAGCTTCATCGTCGGTTGCTTGAGCGACGCTGACACGGACTCGAACTCGCGGTCCATTTGTTTCAGGGCCGTCACCGCCGTCAGGTGCGATACGGTGTAGAAGTGCGTCACCGTACAGATCACCAAAATCGCCATTGTGCCGTAGATGCCATTCAGCGGGTTTGACGGGTTATTGAAGAAAAAGATGTAGGACAGCCCCAGTACCATGCCCGGAATGGCCATCGGCAACATCGCGAACATCTGAAAGATCGATCTGCCGGTGCGGAACCCTTGTGATTTCTCAACCAGATAGGCCCCGAAGAACACAACCGCCGTGCCAATGATTGCAGTCAGCAGGGCCAGCCGGATCGAATTGAAATAAGACCCCCAGCCGCCGCCATCCATCTTGTCGAACTGATAGTTCCTCAGGCTCAGGCTCAGATCATAGGGCCAGAACTTGATCAGGGCAGCGAACTGGCACACTGCCAGAAGGCCAACGATGAACAGGCCGACCGCGCTGCAATAGGCCAGAAACAGGCGATCAGCTTTCGGGTTCGGGGTTGGCTGATACGGCACCGACCGGGCCGACAGCAACGCCACCTGTTTGGACTGAACCATGCGGTCGATCGCAAAAGCCAGGATCGCCGGTATCACCAGAACCACGGACACAACCGCGCCCATCTCAAAGTTCTGCTGGCCGATCACCTGCTTGTAGATGTCCACCGCAAGCACGTTGAACTGCCCGCCAATGACTTTGGGCAGGCCGAAATCGGTGATTACCAGATTGAACACAACAAAGGCTGCAGAGATCAGGCCGTAGCGGGCACCCGGAACGGTCACCGTCCAGAACGTGCGCCATGGGGTCGATCGCAGGCTTGCCGCAGCCTCGTAGAGCCGCGCATCCGAAATCGCCAGCGCCGTTGAGATGATCAGGAAGGCATGCGGAAAGGTGAAGAAGACTGAGCCTATCACAATGCCGATCGGACCATAGATGCTTGCGCCGAACAGAAGTTCTTTGATCATGCCCTGATTACCAAACAGATAAACCAAAGCGATACCCGGCAGCAGCGAGGGAACGAGAATTGGCGCCATTGCGATCAGGCGAAAGACACCTTTGAACCGCATGCAGCTGCGGTTGAGCGCGTAGGCAAACCAGAAGGCCAGCGTCACGGTGACGATCGTGCTGACAACCGAAATCCAAAGTGAATTCTGGATCGAATTGAACAGCGCGGGCGTCGAGAAGTAATTTACAAAGTTATCCAATCCCCTGGACTGGACGGGCCGAAGTTGAACCCGCCGAAAGGTATTGGAATCCAGCTCGACCCAATCGGTTCCTTCCTGCAAAGTCGATCCCACCAGGAACCGACCGGTATCCGTCGTGTTCCGGATCTGATACATCACCGGACTGCGGAAACTGAAATCTGGGAAGAAACCCGTAACAGGCAAGCGCCCGTCCGAACCCGTCACAAGATCGGTGTCGGCAAATGCTCCGGTTTCGCGGTTCAGCGCATCGCCCGACAGGATCGTTCCATCAAAACTCCCTGCGTCATCGCTGACCTGAAACTCGTATTGGGACAGTTCCACCCGATAGGTGGAAAACGACTTTGAGAGCATCGTGTAAAGCGGCAGCGCCAGCGTCACGATCAGATACAGCACGATAACCATCATGCTTCCGCGCATCAGGATGTCGTCGCGGCTGAGCTTGGGTTTGATGATTGGGCCGGGGGGCAAAGTGTTACTATTGGTAGAAGCGGTACTCATGCCCCGGTCTCCGGTACGTCAAAGGCCATCAGGCGGTCTTCGGGAAGCTCGATCATCATCGTCCGCCCTTCTTCCAGCTCAAGGCGGCGCACGGCATTGATCGAGAAATCCGCGATCAGCTCCGAAGTGCCGAACCGCTCATTGCTCAGGCGGCACCGCCAGAACGAACCAAGGAACTCCATCTCGGTGATCTGTACTTCGAAGGCGTTTTCCGGGGTGGTAATTGTATCCGGCGCACCGGGAGACCGCGCGCCCTCGCCATGCGGAATGACATCATCGGGTCGGACAGCAGCTATGACGCGGCTTCCTTTCTGATGCGAATGCCGCGTGCATTTCAGCACGGACCCGCCCAGTTCTATCGTCTGAGGGTCACCGGCAACTGCCGACAGCTGGTTCATCTCGCCAATGAAATCGGCGACAAACAAGTTCCTTGGATGGCGGTATATCTCGGTGGGCGATCCCACCTGTTCAATCACCCCATGGTTCATGACCACGATCCGGTCCGCCATGGCCAGCGCCTCTTCCTGGTCATGCGTCACCATCACGGTGGTCACGCCCAGCTTGCGTTGCAACTCTTTGATTTCATGACGCAAATGGACGCGTACTTTTGCATCAAGCGCCGAAAGGGGTTCGTCCAGAAGCAGCAGGCCGGGCTTGGTTGCGATGGCGCGGGCCAGGGCAATCCTTTGCTGCTGCCCACCCGACAACTGTGCCGGATATTTTTTGCCCTGATCCGGCAGGCCGACGAGATTAAGCAACTCATTCACACGTACAGCGATTTCAGATTTGCTGTGGCCTGAGTTTTCCAGGCCGAACGCAATGTTCTTTTCAATGGTGAGGTTCGGAAACAGCGCATAGGACTGAAACACGATCCCGAAATCACGCTCGGACGGGGGCAGGTTGGACACGTCCTTGCCGTCCTGCATGACTGTCCCCTTGGTCTGCAAATCCAGACCGGCGATAGCGCGGAGCAGGGTCGTTTTCCCGCAACCCGACGGGCCCAGAAAACAAACGAATTCGCCATCGTTGATTTCCAGCGAAATATCCTTGAGAGCGAGAAAGCTGCCGAACGCCTTCCACAAGTTCTGGATGCTGAGATACAGTTCACCGGGAGGTGTTTTCTGAAGCACGGGAGAGGTCCTCACATCTGCACCTCGGGCATGGCTGATCCGGGCTGGGCATTGCCAGGTGCGCAGGTCACGTTTTTGGGAAAAAGAGAAGGGCGCGCAGGAGAGGCAAAAGCACCTCTCCTGCTATCGTTTTTATTTCGCTTCCGACTTTCCGTCATAGCGAGACTGCCATTCCTTCAGGATTGCCGCACGATTATTCGCGGCAAACTCAAAATCATTGTCAATCATGGCATCCAGAAGACCCTCTGGGAAGTGCTCAACCGGTTTTGCGATGCCGGGGTAGGCCACAACCGCATAGCCGGTGTTGTACATTTCGTTGGCTTCCTTGGTGACTGTGAAATCAACCAGTTTCTGAGCGGCTTCCAGATTTGCCGTTCCGGCGACAATTGCGGTGGCTTCCATGTCCCAGCCTACGCCTTCGGACGGGACGATAATCTCAAGCGGTGCGCCATCCGCCTTGGACTTGGCACCGCGGAAGGCAAACGAGATACCGATCGGGATTTCGCCCGCTGCCGCCAGCTTGCAGGGTTTGGACCCTGAATGCGTATAGCGCGCAATATTTTCGTGCAGCGCGTCCATGTACTCCCAGCCGCCTTCTTCACCGAACATTTGCAGCCAGCTTGAAACGTCAAGGAACCCGGTGCCTGACGAGTTCGGGTTCGGCATGATAACCTGATCCTTGTACATCGGGTCAGTGAGGTCTTTCCACGAGGTGGGTGGCTTCAGCCCGGCCTTTTCGGCCTCGACCGTGTTGTAGCAGACGGATGCAACCCAGGCATCCATGCCAACCCATGCGGGTGGATTGTCGCCATCGACAAACTTGGGATCCAGGTTCTCGACGCCGGCGGGCGCGTAGGGTTCCAGCATGCCTTCCGATTTGAGAAGTAGCAGCGACGTAGCCGCCAGCCCCCATACGACGTCTGCCTGGGGGTTGTCCCGCTCTGCCAGCAGTTTGGCGGTGATGATCCCGGTCGAGTCGCGAACCCAGTTGATCTTGATGTCAGGATTGCTTTGGTTGAACGTCTCGGCATAGCGGGCCAGATCTTCCGCCTCGACGGCGGTGTACACTGTCAATTCTGTTTCCGATGCCGCAACCGTCGCGGTCATTGCGCTGACGGCCAGAGCGGCAAGAAATGATGTCGTGTGTTTCATTGTTATCCTCTGTTGGTGATTTCTTGACGGGTTCGCCATTCTTGCGCGGCGTTCTATTCAGATTTGTATCAACAGTTTGACAGATAAAAACTTCAAGAAAAATCGATTATATCTTCAACATCATAAGTGCACCCTATGGAAAAGCAGCTGTGGATTGCCGACGGTTGCGATCAATTCCGGCAACGGAGCGGCAGGGCCTAACCGTTTGAAGCCGCTTATTTTGCATACTTTTGGTGCCGTCCAGTATTGTCGCCCCCGGCGCGGGCCAGAGCCTGAACACAGGCGGGATCGGTATTGTTCCTGCGGCGGTCCGACATCCAGCCGGATCTATGATGAAGATCAGTACTTCTTTCATGCGTGTTTCCAGGTTCTGCGTCCGAAATCTGCCCTTAGATTTCGTTATCTCGCCATTGCCAAAACCAAGATGCCAAGCGCCACGATTGTCGCCGCAAGAAGCCTGTTGGATTTGGGCCCTTCGCCAAACCACATGACGCCAATAATCGACGCAAAGATCACGGAACTTTCTCTGAGTGCTGACACCACACCCAAAGGCGCAATCGTCTTGGCATACAGCACCAGCCCGTAGGCCAGGCCGGAAATGACGCCGCCCGCCAGGCCTGCCCAGACAAAGCGACTGGGCAGTGCCACAAGGCGCTGCCATCGGGTCGTGAAGATAAAACCGGCAACAAATATTTCAGCGACGAACAAGGCCGCGATGTAACCCAATGCGTTCTCGGACAGCCGAATGCCGATACCATCCACAATCGAATAGGACGCAATCATCAGGCCCGTACCAAGCGCTGCCGCTATGGCGATCCAGTTCGTTTGTCTGCCTAACCCGGCAAGGGACAGGCACCCGATACCTGCCGAGATGCAGAGTATGCCGACCCATGCGACCATCGAAAGAAGCTCTCCGGCAAACAAAATTGCGCCCATCGCGACCAGAACAGGTGTGATCCCGCGAGAGATGGGGTAAACCATCGACAGGTCGCCATGTTTATATGCGGTGTTCAGAAACCAGTAATACCCCCAGTGGATCAGGGTCGAGCCAACGATAAAGGGAAAAGCCGCCCAAACCGGTAACCCGAAAAACGGCAACGCAAACAGCGCGGGGATTGCGTGGCCAAGTGATACCAGCCCCAAAACGATTGCTTTGTCGGGCGCCCCTTTGACAACCGCATTCCAGAGCGCATGCAAAAAGGCAGCGGTCAAAACGATAAGAAGCGCCGAGGTCGTCATTGCGAGCCGATGAAATGGTTTGGTTTGTTGGCGTGCATCAGAACTCCGACCTCAATGCGCTGATACGCGCGCGCGTTTGGTTTGCCAGCGCAAGCGCGTGGCACGCGACCGACAGAACCGAACCGGAAGTCTGTTCGTCAAGGACAAGCTGGTCCAATGGCAAACTATCGCGACGCAGAAAACCGAATTTGGAGGTTTGGTTCGCTTCGGGCCCGATAACCGAACGGTGTTTCATCCAGGTCCATTTCAGCAGGTTGTCATCCAAGATTAGCCGTCCACCTTCGGCCGCTCGCTTTTGGTATCGTACGGGGCTTGCATATAGGCTGTTGCCGACAACCGGGTTCCGGCAAGGTCGATTTCAAAGGTCCCGTCGCGAATAAAATCGGCCGTTACCGGGCGGGGCGCGTCCAGCTGGCAAAGTGCAACGGACGCGCACAGCGTATGGCCATAAGCGGCCGAGCGGACCTCGCCGATTTCGACCCCGTCATACAACACGGCCTCACCACCCCACAGTTGTGCCGAGGCATCATCCAGCAACAGTTGCACGATGCGTGTTTTCAGGTGATCGGGGTCCTCTTTTGCCGCCAGCAGCGCGTCTTTTCCGATAAAGCCGCCGGGCTTTTCGAAATCGACCGCAAAACTCAACCCTGCCTGCAACGGTGTGATATCGGGCGTCAACTCTCGGCTCCAGGCGCGGAAACCCTTTTCCAAGCGCAACCCTTCCAGCGCGTAGTATCCCGCATCGCGGATGCCAAACTCGGCCCCGGCGAGCGTCAGGTCCTCGTATACGCCAACGGTGAATTCGACCGGCACCAGCAGTTCCCAGCCCAGTTCACCCACATAGGTCATGCGGTTGGCCAGAACCGTGGCATAGCCCAAATCGATTTCCTGATGGGTGGCAAACGGGAAGGCCGCGTTGGACAGGTCGGCTTTGGTCAGTTTCTTCAGAACCGCGCGGGCTTTCGGCCCCATGACCGCCATAACCGACCAGGCGGCCGTGACATCGGTCAGGAACACGTGGGCATCCGCGTCGAAATTCTTGCGAATCCAGTCCGCATCATGCACCGCCTGGGCCGAGCCGGTGATCAGAAGGAACTCCTGCTCTTTCAGGCGCAGCACTGTCAGGTCGGATTCGTACCCGCCGCGTTCGTTCAGCAGACCGGTGTAGACCGTGCCTCCGATTGGGACGTCGACATTTGCCGCGCAAATGCGGTTCAACTGTGCACAGGCATCCCGGCCCTGAACCAACAGCTTCGCGAACGAGCTTTGATCGAAGATCGACACGCCCTCGCGGGTGTTCTTGTGCTCGGCCGCAACTGCGTCATGCCAGTTCTGGCGGCCAAAACTGTATTGAATCTGGGGTGCTTCGCCTTCCGACGCAAAGAAATTCACCCGCTCCCAGCCCATCTTTGATCCGAATACAGCATTTTTTGCCGCCAAGCGGTCGTAAAGGGCCGAGCGGCGGAACGGGCGCGCGGTGTCCAGTTCGCGATTGGGCCAGGGCATGGCATAGTGAAGCCCCAGCGTTTCCTTGACCCGATCGTGCAGCCACGTCGGGTTGTTGTTGAAGTTTGCGAACCGCCGGATATCGACAGCAAACAAGTCCGAAGTCGGAGCCCCCTCGACAATCCATTCAGCCAAAGCACGCCCCGCCCCACCGGCGCTGGCAATTCCCATCGAGTTGAACCCGGCCCCCACAAAGAAGTTCTTCAGTTCGGGTGCCTCGCCCAGAAGGTAGTTGTTGTCGGGGGTGAAGCTTTCAGGCCCGTTGTAGAATTTGCGCACACCGGCGTCGGCCATCTGCGGAACCCGGATCAGCGCATTTTCTAGCAGAATCTCAAACTGGTCCCAGTCATCGGGCAGAAGCTGGAAGTAGAACTTGTCGGGGATGCCGTCCATTGCCCATGGCTTGGCTTCGGGTTCGAACCCGCCCATCACCAGACCGCCGGTTTCCTCTTTGAAATAGATATAGCCGTCAGGGTCGCGCAGCACCGGCAGGCCAGGCTTCACGCCTTCGATCTGTTCGGTCACGATGTACATATGCTCGGCCGAATGCAGTGGTACGTTGACGCCGCACATTTTGCCCAGTTGGCGCGCCCACTGACCGCCGCAGTTCACCACAATCTCGGCTTCGATGGTACCATGGTCGGTCACGACACCACTGACTGCTCCGTCTTTGGTCAGAATATCGGTCACCTTGATGCCTTCTATGACTTTGGCGCCGCCCACGCGCGCGCCCTTGGCCAGCGACTGTGTCAGATCGGTCGGGTTGGCCTTGCCGTCGCCGGGCATCCACAGCCCACCCTTGACGTCGTCCACCTGCATCACAGGCCATTTATCCTGCGCCTCCTGCGGGGTGATGACCTGTACCTCGACCCCCTGCGCGCGGGCTGCGGCCGCCGTACGCAGCAGCATTGTCATGCGGTCCTCCGTGCGTGCCACGGTAACGGAACCGCACTCCATCCAGCCTGTGGCCAGCCCGGTCTCGGCCTCAAGCTGAGAATACAGTTCGGTCGAATAGCGGATCAAATTGGTCATGGCAGGCTGGCTGCGCAACTGACCGACCAGACCCGCCGCGTGCCAGGTGGTGCCGCAGCTCAGCTGTCCCTGTTCCAACAGCACCACATCACGATGCCCCATCTTCGTCAGGTGATACGCGGCCGAGCAGCCAACAATACCACCTCCCACAATGACAGTTTGCGCGCTGTGCGGAAGTTGGGTGCTGGCCATTGCCTTGCTCCGTGCAGAAGGAATCGGGTCAGCACTCACCTTATCGATATTTTGCAAAACTTGGCAAATATTATCTTTTATTTGCGTTATACCCGCACAATATCCATTGGGTGGGTTTCCAGCGCTTCGGAAATGTCCTTGGGCAGTTCACCGTCAACAACAAGGGTCACGTCAAAGGGCAAAGCTTTCATGGCGATCTGCCCAACCACCCCGAACTTGCTGCTGTCCGCCAAAAGGAAAGGGTGCTGTGCCCGTTCCATCATCATGTGGCGCAAGTTGGCGCCTTCCAGCGAGAAATAGGTGAGCAAGGCCCGCGCGCTGATCCCGCCAACCCCGACCAGCGCGTATTCCGCGTTATATCTGGAAAGGTGTTCCAGCGTATCCAGACTCATTGTTGCATTCTCGGAAAAATCCAGCCGTCCGCCCAGCAATGTGATCTCCGCCGCTGCAGGTGTCAGAACCGAGGCAATTGTTAAGTCATTTGTGTATATCGTTAATTCACGGCGGGTGGCCGCTAAAGCCTGAGCTGCGGCAAGCGTCGTCGACCCATTGTCAATGATCACGCTGGCCCCGTCCGGGATCGCGCTGGCGACATAGGCACCAATACGCTCCTTGCCCGCACGGTTGGTTTGGGTGCGGTCAGTCATAGGAGGTTCATGCCTGTGCACTCTGGTTGCCCCGCCACGCACCTGGTTGAGCTTGTTTTCCTGGGCCAACTGCTCGATATCCTTGCGCACGGTTTCCCGTGATACGCAAAGCCGTTCAGTCAGAGAACGAATAGAAACCGCAGGCTGGCGCGAAACTTCTTCGAGAATGATTGCATGACGTTCGGATGGCAGCACGAGAGACCCTCAATGATCGCATGGGGCTACAGAATGCCAAATTTCGCAAAAAAATCCAGCCGGGAGTTGCAAAAGCGACTGCGCGATTTGTTAAAGGGCTTCGGGGCGCGGCGTTCGTGGATCCCGGATAGCTCTCTGCTGTTCATCGAAACGTGTCGCGATAAGCCAAACGTTCTTTCACTGTCACAGCAGTGCCCAGCCAGCCGCGCGGCCGCAAGAGCGGACGGTCCCCGCCAATACGTTTCGTGCGCAATTGGGCGGTCTGACTTTCCTCAATTCAGGGAAAGCGTGCTGTTCAGGTGTTTCAAATACCCGAAATCAATGCGCTCGCTGCTCCAACAAATCCAGCGCCGGCCACGACGCTTGCGAGTACAATACAAAAAACTTCTAATGCGCTGAGTTTCATTTTTCTGCCCTGCCCAAATGCCCCGCTCGACTTAAAGCATCTCATGAGTTTCAAAAAGAGAGCCGTGGTTGACGTGGCGGAATGCTGCTACAAGCGCGGCGTGTTTTCGCTCAGCAGTGAGTTTTGGTCGTTCAGATCGGATACCGCGCGGGTGTCAGAAGCTTGATTTCTAGGTGGCGCGCGCGGCACGGCCGTGCGCCCGAGTTGACCGATTCCGGCGTAGTTTTGTGACGCAATTTGCCCCCTGGAATCATGGTCCGGAGCGACGGGCTGGCTCAACCTTGATGCAAGTGATTGATTTTAATGGTAGCGGAGGGCCGTTGTTGCCACTGCCCCCCATTCGAATTGCGAAGTAAACAAAGGCTTTGAGACCAATAGACGCGGGTTTGCAGTATGAATGGCCGTCTTTCCAAAATCCTCATCCGTGCGACGGAAGCTAACCTGGAATCCAAGCAACCGACCATGTAGCCGGACGGCACTCAGAACATTTGGAACACGTTCCTCACCTTTAGCCGCACAAGGTCGCACTCTTATGGCGCACTGAACGCGATCACGTATCAGGAGATAGAGGCCTATTGCCGCCTCATGCGCTTTCCGCTGGAGCCGTACTACATCCTTGCATTTGTGGCCATGGATGCCGCCTGGCTGGAGTTGCGAACAAGGCCGCTGCCCCTTCCGAACATGTCTGCAGGGGCCTTTAATGCGCGGATCGGTTCACACCCAAATTCAAAGTGAGTAGTGGTCTTTGACCAAGCCTTCCAGCCGCTCCTGCAAACTTTTGGATAGTTGAGGTTTGCATGTATTTGATGAAAAATCGAACTTCAGGTCTTTTTGTTCTTCTGGTGACAGGTTCTTATGAAGAGGGCCGAGGATTTGCCCGTCTTTCTTAACAAAGATGGTAACAGTCGTGACTATCGGGTTGATCGCATCCCAATTCGGAGGAGAATTATCATCAATGGGATTCATCATCGATTTGATTCGCCATGAGAAGCGATCCATACCGTCCTGACTTGATAGAAAGAGAACGCCAAGCCACTGACGGCCCTCCTCCCTATTATAAAACACGTGCTTCTGGTTTAGCCCTAGTCTTGGGTTTTTGGCATCTGCATCAAAAAAGAAGCTAACGTGCGACCACGATGGAGTGTATTGGACCGTGTTTGTTAGCGGATTGTAATAAGAGCATTGCAAATATCCTCCCCAAGTATCTGCCAACCCTTCCGGCTCTTCACAAAAGAGTTTATTTGCATTCAGGATGCCTAAGAAGTCGATAAGATGTGCGAACGGGTCGTCCGGCCATTCTCTGGAGCTTAAATCGTTGTCAAACCTTTTTAGAAACTCTAGGGCTTTTTCGCCACCACTTCCTTGCGCATAGCAGGTATTAAAGTGTTTTGTCTCCAGTAAATTAGACCAATCTGGTGGAGTAAAGTTAATACAGATGTATTCATCGTTTTTGATTGGATGAAAACCCATCATTCTGAACGCATCAGGGCAGTTATTGTCACTCAAATATTTATCTGCGAGATCTCCTGCGAATCTCATAGGACGAGTGTTTTCAGGACGAAGTTTCATTCGCATATTGAGAGTTGGAAGAAAATCTTTCACCTTTTCAGCGTCTTTTGCCGCAAACGTGACCGAGGTATTGTCGTCCAATATTGCCAACTTGTCCCAAAACTCTGCAAACTGCTTGCCGGGTGTCAGTTGATCCAGCCAAAAGTTTGAAGGCGTTAGTACAGAGCCGATAGGTGGCGGAGACCCATCGGTTGATTTGGTAACAATTAGATCGGATATCAATGCGGCAAAACCTTTTGGGTTTACATAAAGATTCAGTGTCAAACCGTGCCCTCCAACCAATCCGGATTCTAAAGCCTCAGATCAAACTGAAGCGTTTCCTGAGTCAAGAAACAGCCAGCCGCAAAGGGCCAGGTGCTCATTCTGACAATTCAACGCTGGCGGTTATCAGCAGCCAAGGTGATTCCTGTCGAATTAGTCATTGCTATTTTTGCGGTCATTTTCTCTATGGTATTGAATCAAAATATGTCACTACAATCCCATCAGCCTTGCAAAATGTCGATAAGGCGCATCGGCAACACTACAAAATATAGTGCGATGCATCAGGGGTGAAATCCAATATGTAAGTCCGTTCTTGTCAGCACTAACCGCCTGGCGGTGTGCTCTCATTCAACTTAGTTTTTTAGGTCGGCCTCGTTTTCGAAGCTCTGATGACCTCCTTGCCGCATCTTTGGCCATCGCACGGACCTGCTTCAAACGGACTTCATGTGGATCATAAGTTTGACTGCCCGTCCCAGAGCTTTCAGATTTTGGTGTTCGGTAAACGATTTTGATCTGCATCGCCTAAAGGTCGAGAAATAAGCTGTGAATGTAAAAACTTAATTGAATAGGCTTCCCCATCCACTCTTGGGGGGGTGTGAAGCGGAGGCCGTCGTTAACGTCCTTGAGGTCAAAATCATTTGATTTCAACGCCTTAAGCGCGTTCTGGATTTTAGAAAAAACCCCAATATTATTGTTTTTATTTAATAAAATCAATAAGTTAGGTGGATTTTGGTAGCGGAGGAGGGACTTGAACCCCCGACACGCGGATTATGATTCCGCTGCTCTAACCAACTGAGCTACTCCGCCACGAGTGACAGGCGATTTAAGGGAGGGGTCCGGCAGGGTCAAGAGGGAAATGGCGGTCCGTGGCGGAATCTTTCACTCTTTGGTCTGACCTGCCGAATCCAATCGGGATGAGCGGCAATTATCGGCAATCTTTCGGATGAACGATGCGCAAATTTCCGGGATGGTGATGAGGATCATATGGCCGTGCTTGCCAGTTTCCTCGTAGGTCAGGCCGAATTCTGTCATCGGAGGGCCGTGCTGCGCGGCTGAGAGGATAGCGTCCTGAGCGCCGTAAAGAATACCGCCCGGCACTTGCAGTTCCGGGTAGCGGCGGCATTGGTCCCCGATGCTGGCATCCACTCCGACCACGTCCTGCGAGGCTGTGATGAAGGCCGATGGGCGCAGCCCCAGGGCGCCGCCAGCCCGGTCCAGGAAATCCGCCGGGGCGGGCTCGGGCTCAAAAACGGCGCTCAGAACATGGGGCGCTGTCTTTGCCGCCAGCGGCACGGCGATCGTATTTCCGATCAGGTTGCGCAACCAGGCAGTCCGGATTTCCAGCGGTTTGAAAACCTGTGGCGGCGCGGGCATTTGCTGTGTCAGCGGGGCCAGCAACGCGAGCCCCGCAATCCGGTCGGGATATTCAAGGGCCATTGCCAGCGATACCGCCCCGCCCAGAGAATGCCCGACCAGAATGACGTCGGTGACCGATTTTTGGTCCAGAAACTCCTGTATCATCCGGGCCTGCTCCGGAAGGGTGCCCAACGACGGGTCGTCCCGGGTGGAATACCCGCAGCCGGGGCGATCAATGGCAATGACGTGGAAATCGTCCGTCAATTCGTCCATCAGCGCATAGGTGTAATGCTGTAGCTGCCCCGACAGACCGTGGATCATCACGATGGTCTGGTTGGCGGGATCTCCACGCTCGACATAGTGGATGCTGCCGCCATCAACCGCGACCACCTGACCCGGTTGAGGCACCCTTTCGAAACCCTTTTTGGTCAGCCGCCGCGTCCAAAGGTTCATGGCCAGCAGAAAGAGGCCCAGTGCGCCCAGCAAGATCAGGATAGTCGTCATCTACAATTCTCCATTCGGCGTGGGCACTGGCCGGTATTGTTCCAAACCCGCCTGCGCCATCCTCTTTTCGTACTCCGCCACGGTGCCGGGCCACAGCGTGGTGTTGCGCCCTTGCGCATCCTGATACCACGATGTGCAGCCGCCGGTCTGCCAGACACTGTCGGTGTGCCGTTCGCGCATCTCGCGTGTGAACTCATCCTGTTTCGCGGCATCCGGCATGATGGCCTTCAACCCTTTTTTCTTCATCTGCGCCAGAACGCGGCCAATGTGTTTCACCTGGGCTTCAATCATCAGAACAACCGAGTTGTGCCCCAGCCCGGTATGCGGCCCCAGCAATATGAAGAAGTTCGGGAAACCGGCGATCGCGGTGCCCAGATTGGCCTGCATTCCGTCGCCCCATGCTTTGTGCAGTGTAATTTCGTTGACGCCCGAGATGTCCAGTCGTTGCACCACATCCGTGACGTGAAAGCCGGTTCCCCAGATTAGAACGTCAGCCTGAACCGTGCTGCCATCTGTTGCGATGATCTGGTCGGACTCAATGGACGCCATCCCTTGCGCAACAAGATGGACGTTGTTGCGGGCCAGTGCCGGATACCAGTCGTTCGAGCTCAGGATGCGTTTGCACCCGATCCGATAACCGGGCGTCAGCATCTTCTGCTTGGCGGGATCCGGGATCGCGCCAGTCAGTGATTTACGCCACATCTTCATGGCAAATTTCACCATGCGCGCCTCGCCGCGAAATACTTTGTGGCGGTATTCAAAAATCATGTAGATCAGCTTGCGCCGCAGGCGTGGCAGCAGGGGGACGTGACGGTAGAGGCGACGTACCCATGGTGCAATCGGGCCGTCAGGGCGCGGCAGGACATAAGGCGGGCTGCGCTGGAAAACGGTGACATCAGCCGCGGATTTGGCGATTTCGGGCACGAACTGAACCGCGGATGCGCCAGTGCCCACGACCGCGACGCGTTTGCCGGCCAAGTCGACGTCGTGATCCCATTCGGCGGAATGAAAGCACGGGCCTGGAAAGCTCTCGGCGCCGGGGATATCCGGAATGTTCGGCACATGCAGCGCACCAATTGCCGAGATCAGAAAGCTTGCGGTCCAGTGCTGGCCTTCATGTGTTTCGATTTGCCAGTTTGTGCCGTCCCATCTGGCAGATTTCAGGCTTTGGTGAAAATGGCACAGATCGTACAGGCCCTCGGCGCGGGCGATCTTCTGCAGATAGGACTGAATTTCGGCACCGCCCGCATAAGCCCGGCTCCAGTCCGGGTTCGGGTGGGTGGCCATTGAATAGAGATGCGAGGGGATATCACAGGCAACGCCGGGATAAGTATTCTCGCGCCAGGTCCCGCCGATATCGCCTGCTTTTTCAAGGATGGCGATGTTGGCAACGCCGCGTTTTCGCGCCTCCAGCGCCATGGTGAGCCCGGAAAACCCGGCGCCGACGATCAGCATGTCAGTCACGTTTTCCAACGTTTGCCCCTCCGGTGACGGTCCGATTGAAGCCCCGGGCAGGATAGAAGTTTTATCGCGCGTGTGAACAGGGCGACGTTAGGGCAGTGTAACGGCGGGGCACGTTACCGTCGACGGTTGGCTTAAAACTCCAGCCGTTCCGTGCGCCCGTGTTCAAACAGCCGGTAGTTCAGAACATCAGCTTCCGGGGCGCCGGATTCCAGCGCAAAGACAAAGGCATGGGTCAGATAGAAACAGGCCGCGTCCAGGTCGCGAACGGCTTCACGCTCGTCCGCGGCCTGTGTGTAATAGCGGACAAGGTCTACGTGGTCGCCTCGGGAATGTGCATCCAGCAGCAGCCGATCCAGCGTAGCCCGTTGATCTTGATCTGTCCGATCCGTCACCCGGCCGTTCCTCAGACTGTCCGGCCGTTTTCGATCTGCGTGGCCACCCAGTGGTGAAAGCAATGGGTCGGTCCGTCCATCGCCGGCGAAAACCGCCCGCCGTCAAACAGAACGCCGTGCCGACCTTTCTGCATGCCTTCCACGACGAAAACATCCTCTTCAAAAACGGTTTTCCATAGCTGCGCGTTCGAGGCGCGCAACCCGTCATGCTCGGGCGTTTCGGCTTCGCTCTTGGCGTAATACAGCTCGATATGTTCCACCGTGTTCTCCTGATCGACAGGCTCGAGAACGATGGCAAAGCTGTGGTCGCGCTGGACGCCCAACAGCACGTTGGGATACAGCGCGACATATTCCGCGCCCTCATCCCACTTGTCGCTCAGGCCGGCAAAATCCTGCAGCGTGGCACCGTCCTGATCTGTCAGTTGACGGTAAACCAGCGTTCCCTGGCCCGAGTAGTGGTTGCGCGCTTCGATATTATAGTGATCTTCCAGGCGGGAATAGCTGTTGAGACCGGGATGCACCCACGGCAAATGATAGCTTTCGCAATAGTTCTCGACTGCGAGCTTCCAGTTGGACTTGACCTCAAGCTTGAAAGACGATGTCTCTCCGCCGTGAAAGATCGGCTGTTCGAATTCGCCCCAGCGTTCCATCAGCGGGCCGTGGACCTCTTCGAAATCGGGTGCGTTGCCGCTGACATTGACGAAAATCACGTCACGCCAGACGTAAGACCGAATCCGAACCAGCCCCAGATCGTCCTTGTCGATATCTTCATGCTTGTTCTGTCCCGGCCCCCCCACATGAGGCGTCGCATGCAGCTTGCCTTTCAGGCTGTAGCACCAGCTGTGATAGGGACAGCGGATGGCACCGCCGATTTTTCTGGGCGTATCCACCAGGATCATTCCACGATGCCGGCAGGTGTTCTGAAACACGCCGATCTCGCCGTCGCGGTCGCGAACGATCAACAGGGGCATACCCAGAAAGTCCACTGGTTTGGCGTCTCCTTCCTCGGGGACGTCCTTGCCAAACCCGATACCAGACCAATTCGAAAACAGGACCGACTGTTTCTCTTCGGCAAAAACCACCGGGTCGATATAATGTTCGTTCGGCAGGCCGTTTGCGATATTCACATCGTTCAGAACGGATGACAGAACACTATGCTTGTTCATCGGGCTCTCCTGACTCTTGGCTGGATGCATTTCGATCGTTTTGACGGAACCGCCGCCCCCGCTTCAATATCAGAAATCCTCATCACAGCTTGACCTGATCTAATCCGAATTCTGACGCACTTCCTGAATGATCCAGTTCTTGAGCGCGCGAGCATTCTCGGTCAGTTCCTCTTCCGGTCGGCCGACCAGGTAGAACTGGTTGGGGGCCGTCAGGCGATGCGGGCCGATCGGAACCAGTTTCCCGGATTGCAACATAGGCCTGATCAGGCGTTGCCATCCAAGCGCCAGTCCTGCGCCCTTGCGCGCAAGCTGCAAGGCCACCGAGTAGCTGTTGACGCGTGTTTCCACCGGGATGTTTCCTGAATAACCCAGAATTTGAAACCAGTCCGGCCATGTCGTCCAGGTCTGATCCTCTGAATCCAGATGAATAAGCCGCTGGGCGGCCAATTGTTCCAAATCCGCACCCGCAAGTCTTTCGGCCATGTCCGGACTGCCGACCGCGATCAGCTGATCTCGGTACAGCGGGGTATGCGACAGCGTAGGGTCATTGTCCTTGCCGTATCGGATAAAGAAGTCAATCTCGGGCCGGTTCCTGAAAGGACGATCCTGCGAGATCTGATCGACATTGACTTCAGGCGTTTCCCGCCAGAACCGGATGATGGAGGGTGACAGCCACAATGCGGCGACGGCCGTTGTCGATCCGACGGTCACCTTGCCGCCCGACGTGCGGTCGCGGATCGTCGCCAGCGTCTTTGAGATGCGCCCGAAGGACGTGGACAATGCCTCGTACAATGCCCTTCCGTCCTCGGTCAGGTCCACACCGCGATGCTTGCGTTGAAAAAGCGCTGTATCCAGATCGCCTTCCAGCGCCTTGATCTGATGGCTGACTGCGCCGGGTGTGACCGACAATTCCTCGGCGGCGTTCTTGAAGCTCAGATGCCGTGCTGCTGCCTCGAAGGCGGAAAGGGTGGTCAAAGGCGGCAGTTTATAATGGCGTCTGGACATGCGTAATCAGTGCTCGGTTTAGGATCATTCAAGTGAATAATAGAATTTTCTCGGTTGTAGAACTGATTTTGCTAAATAATAGATGCATCTGTCAGTCACAAATGGCGGCTGGGGTCGGCAATGGGTCGGATAGTGTCGGTAAACGCCGAATACGACCGAAATCGACCTTGTATGCAGACGAACCAATGAGGGTCGAGTACAATGGGCTGCAAAAAAACGCCGTTGAACAGGTCCACAGACAGTTTCGGGTTCCGTGCCAATTCTGGGCGTCACCCGTATGAAAAAAACTGGAAGGCCAGGGCGCAGCACGTGTTTTCGGACCAGGTTGCGCTGAAATCTGTGCGTATGGGAGCGCGCGTTGGCACTTCCCGGGGTTGAAAGGGTTTCATGTGTACCCCGGCCGCATGCGCGGTCGTCAGCTACAGCAGGACGTCGGCGCGAAGGCGCAAACGCAACCACGCAGACCCCCAAAATAATGACATCGCCATGGAGGAGAGAATATGTCAGTACCCGAACCGTTCACGGATCTCGAGATAGAAACGGCGGATGCCGGTTTCTACGAGAACTACAGCGTCCCGATCGCCCTGATCAGCAAAGGGATCATGGTCGCGCTCGTACTTTGGGCGCTGGTGTTCCCGGCCAATGCGAACAGCACGCTCGGCAGCTGGAACGGCAGGCTGCTTGAAGTATTCAACAGCTTCTACGTTATCATCGTCGGGCTGTTCTTCTTCTTCCTTGCCATCGTTGCGATCCTGCCATCCACCGGCCGGCGGATCATGGGCACACCGGGTGAGAAGCCCGAATTCTCGAATTTCTCGTGGTTCTCGATGATGTTCGGCGCGGGTCTGGGTGTTGGCCTGATGGTGTTTGCCACCGCCGAACCTCTGGGTCTATGGGGCTCGAACCCCGTGGTGGTCTCGGGCGCGGTCGAGGGCAACTCGCCTGAGGCGCTGCAATCCGCATATCGCTTCACATACCTGCACTACGGCTTCCACGCCTGGGCGATCTACGTGGTAACCGGGCTGTCGCTGGCGTATTACGCCTATACGCGCAACATGCCCCTGACGATCCGCTCGGCGCTGACGCCTCTGTTTGGCCGCCTGATGAACGGGTTTCTGGGCCACACCGTGGACGTTCTGGGTGTTGTGGCGACTATTCTGGGTGTCTCGGTCACCATCGGCTACGGCGTCAGCCAGTTCATCGACGGTCTTTATGCCATTACCGGCATGCAGTGGATCATGGATATGGGCGGCGAGGTTCCGACCCCCAGCAAGGTCGGTCTGATTTCGGGGCTGGTCGTCATCATGGGCCTGTCGATCATTTCGGCGGTTTCCGGTGTTGGCCGGGGCGTCAAGTACCTGTCGAACCTGAACCTTGTGCTGTCGATCATCCTTCTGGGCACGTTCATCGTCTTCGGCTCGTTTGTCTTCGCCATGACCACCTACGGCTCGGCGATGGTGGACTACATTCTGCACTTCCTGTCGCTCAGCTTTAATGCCTATGGCCCGCTGTCGGCCGAAGCTTTTGCAGCAGCTCTGCCCGCCGAGGCGCAGGCGCATGCGGCTGACCTGATGGGCGGCGCAACCAATGCCTGGGGCAGCTTTGACGGCTTCAAGGGCGGTCTGGAAGGTGCAGCCGCCGAATTGGACGAAGCCACCCTGACCGCGGCTTATGCAGCAGGCGAGCAGGGCCGTCAGTTCGGCTGGCAGGCAGGCTGGACCACATTCTACTGGGCCTGGTGGATCGCGTTCTCGCCCTTCGTGGGCCTGTTCCTGGCGCGCATCTCAAAGGGTCGCAGCGTGCGCGAGTTCATCCTGGGTTGCGTCTTCGCACCGGCACTGGTCTGCTTTGCATGGATGACCGTTCTGGGCGGCACCGCGATCGATCTGGAACTGGCAGGCGCGGCGGAAGGCGCGATCATCGGGGCGTCGAATACGAACAAACTGTTCGTGACACTGTCCTACATGATCGACGGCGGGCTGCTGTCCATGCTGAACGTCATGTGCGTGATCCTGATCATGACCTTCCTGGTGACCTCTGCGGACTCGGGCATTCTGGTAATGAACACCATCATGTCCGGCGGCAGCCAGGAAACCGGTATCAAGCACCGCATCATCTGGGGTGTGATCCTGACGGCCGTGATCGGCGCACTGGTCCTCGCTGCGGGTGAAAACAACCCAATGGATGCGCTGCGCAATGCGATGATTATCGGTGCACTGCCCTTTACCATGGTGATGGGCCTGATGTGCATCGCGCTGGGCAAGGCGTTGTTCCGCGACGGACAGCGTGAAAAGCACGGTGTCTCTACCCAAGCCGCCGAATAATCGGATAGCGACAGACAAGATCAGGCGCCGCCCCGACAGGGGCGGCGCTTTTGGTTTTGAAACGGTGTCGGTTCCTGCAAACAGATTTCGGAATCAGTGAGGTGCGCGACCTGCGAATCCCCCATTCTGTCTAACAAGATTGGAGGATTGCCCCATGAACATTCGTACCGCAACGCGCTCGGGCGGACGCTCGGCCCGCCGCGCCAAGCGAACCGCGCCAAACTTTGAGATGTTGCCCGGACTGACCCGGGGCATCCCGCTATGCGAGGTGATGGACGGCGCCCAGGTTGAGCGCATTGACAACGCCTCGATGGACATTCTGGAAAATGTCGGAGTGCAGTTCCGCGACCCCATTGCGCTGGAAGACTGGAAAAAGGCCGGTGCCAGGGTCGAGGGAGAGCTGGTCTATCTGGATCGCGGATTGGTTCGTGAACTGATTGCCACAATCCCTTCGGATTTCACCTACCATGCCCGCAACCCGCAAAAGAACGTGCGGCTGGGTGGCCGGCATTCGATCTTCGTGCCGATGACCGGCGCGCCGTTCCTGCGTGATCTCGACGACGTGCGCCGCAATCCGACGCTGGACGATCTGGCCATGTTCCACAAGCTGAGCCACATGATGCCTGCGCTGCATTCGTCGGCCCATCATATCGTGGAACCCTACGATCACCCGATCAGTCAGCGCCACCTGCGCATCACCTATTCTTCGATGAAACATTCGGACAAGACGTTCATGGGCATGACCACCAGCCCCAAAAACGCCGAGGACGTGATGGACATGTGCGCAATCCTGTTCGGGGAAGAGTTCCTTGAGGATCACCCCGTCACCACCGGCAACTGCAACGGCAACTCGCCACTGGTCTGGGACGAAACTATGCTGGGCGCGATGCGTGCCTTCTGCCGCCGCAAGCAGCCGGTACTGTGCTCGCCCTTCGTGTTGGGCGGTGCCAACACGCCCGCCAGCGTACCCGCGACCGTCGCGCAGCTGAACGCCGAGGCGCTGAGCGCGCTGGCCTACACACAGGTGATCCGCAGGGGCGCGCCCGCGATTTACGGCCACTACCTGTCAACCGTGTCGATGAAATCCGGCGCACCGATGGCGGGCACGCCCGAAATCAGTCTGATGAATTTCATGATCGGTCAGATGGCGCGGTACTACGACGTGCCGTGGCGTACCTCAAACACGCTTGGCGGGGCCAAGACCTTCGATGCGCAGGCCGGTTACGAATCTGCCACGACCCTGCAGGCTGTGATCCATGCCGGGGCCAATTACATCTGGCACTCGGCAGGCTGGAACGAGGCCGGGATGCACTGTTCGGTCGCCAAGTTCATCGTGGATGCTGAACAATGCGCCATGGCCTATCGCATGGCCGAAGGTCCGAAATGGCACGATTTCGATCAGGCTCTGGCTGCGGTGCCGGATGTGGGGCCGGGCGGTCACTATCTGGGTCATCCGCACACACAGGACAATTTCCAGACCGCGTTCTTCATGCCCGAAATGTTTGACAACAATTCGATCGAGCAATGGACGGCTGAGGGCGAGGTTGAGATCACCGAACGCGCTCTGAACCACGCCCGCAAGCTGCTGGCCGAATATCAGGAGCCCACGCTGGATCTGGCCAAGAACGAGGAACTGCTGGACTACATCGCGCGCCGCGAACGGGAAATACCGGCAGCGGACGAACTGAACCAGACGTATTGATGATCTCTCCCCCCACTGGCCCGCCTGAAATTGGCGGGTCTTTTTTTGATCGGGAAATTGAAATGGAAATGAATGGAAGAAAGGCGCTGGTTACTGGAGCTGCCGGAGGGATCGGCGCAGCAATTGTCCGCCAATTGCGGCAGGCCGGCGCGCAAGTTGCCGTGGCGGACAGAGCAATTGACGGGATCGAGGCCGAAGCCCACCTGCCCGGTGATCTCAGGGACGCTTCGTACAGCGACGCGCTTCCCCAAGCGGCCGCGGACCTTCTGGGCGGGCTGGACATCGTGATCAACAATGCGGGCGTGATAACGCGGGGCACCGTCACCGAAACCACGGATGATGACTGGTCACTGTCCCTGGGTGTCAATGTCGAAGCACCGTTCAGAATCTGTCGGGCCGCGATTCCGATCCTGGCCCAATCGGGGGGCGGGGCAATCGTCAATACGGCATCGTGCTGGGGCTTGCGGCCGGGGCCAAACCATGCGGTTTATTGTATGACCAAGGCGGCCATCGCCTCGCTGACGCAGTGCATGGGAATGGACCACGCGCATCAGGGCATTCGCATCAACGCGGTGTGCCCGAATGAAGTGAACACGCCCATGCTGCGGTCCGGTTTTGCAAAACGCGGGTTCGATCCGGATACTGCCGTGGCCGAATTGGGGGCGACGGTCCCCCTGGGACGGATTGCCGAGCCTGATGACATCGCAGATGTCGTTCTGTTTCTTGTCTCGGACGCGGCGCGTTATGTCTGCGGCACATTGGTTGAGGTCAACGGAGGTAAGCCAGTCACATGAACCGATTCCAAGGCAAGGTGGCCCTCGTCACCGGTGGCCGCAGCGGTATCGGCCGTGCCATCGCGGTCAGGCTGCAGCAAGAAGGTGCGCGCGTCCTCACGGCCCAGCGTGGGGCGGACACCGAATTTGAAAGCATCGCTGCGGATTTCACCAGACCTGACAGCCCGGCGCAGGTGATCGATGAACTGATTGCGAAGGCCGGGCGCCTTGATGTTTTGGTCAACAATGCAGGAATGATGCAGGAAGCCTCGGTCGAGGACATGAGCCTGGGTGACTGGCAGCGGACCCTGACGGTCAACCTGACGGCACCGTTTCTCATGATCAAGGCCGCCTTGCCGCACCTGCGTGAAACGCACGGCAACATCGTCAACACCGGCTCGATCGAAGGTCTGGGTAGCAACCCAGGGCACGCGGCCTATGGGGCGTCCAAGGCCGGACTGCACGGGCTGACCCGCGCGGTCGCGGCCGATCACGGGCCCGAGGGCATCCGGTGCAACGCAGTCGCGCCGGGTTGGATCGACACGGACCTGAACGAGGATTTCATCGCCTCGATGCCGGATCCCGAAGCATTTCGCCGGAATATCGGGCGCATCCACCCCGTGTCCAGAACCGGAGCACCGAAAGAGGTTGCGGCCCTTGTCGCATTTCTGGCATCAGATGACGCGGCTTTTGTCACCGGACAGGTCTATACCGTCGACGGCGGACGCATGGCAATGCTCAGCCTGCCGGGATAGGGCAGATCATTCCTTGCCTGACCGCCATTCCTTCCACATCAGGTAGGTGTTGGCGCCCAGCGAGGCGAAGGGCTCGGGTGGCAGGCGCGGCAGCTCCGGTTGGGCCAGAAAATGACTGGCAATGTCCGACCCGCCCTGCAGGATCAGCTCGGCAATGCCCATTCCCTGCAATGTCGCGCGGGCAATGCCCAGCCCGTTTTGGCAACAGGCGGAATAAACCCCGTCGTCCCGTTCGCCAAAAGCGGCCGCGCCATTGCGGCTGAGGCACAGCATTCCGGCCCAGCGGTGTTCCATTTTTACGTCCGGCAAATGCGGAAATCTCTCGCGGAACTTGCGGTCATGCACCCAGCCCGCATTGCGCAGGCGCATGTTTGTCGTCTCGATCGAAGGATGAAAGCTGGAACAGGTCCGGATCAGGATCCGGTCGCCATAACTGCCCGAGATGCGCCGCACGGATGTTCCCATCGGATCCGCCGGTGTCACCGACCAGCGCGATTGCCCACCCAGTGTTTTGATCTGAGCGTCGGTCAGAGGCGCTGACAGTGACGCGTAAAGGCAAATATGCATCAACCGACGTTGGTAGAACCCAAAGCTTTCGACATGCCCGTTGTTGGCCAACACAATCCGTCCGGTCGTCACCCGGGCTTTTGGGGTCGTGACAACCCAGCCGTTTCCCTGTTTTTCAAAGCCTGTAGCCGGCGAGTTTTCGAACACATCAACCTGCCCGGCCAGATGTGCTGACAAGGCCCGGACATAGGCTGCGGGGTGGATCATGACAGTCCCCGGCGCAAACAGGCCCGAGGTGTAATGTGGACTGCCTGTCAGTTCCTGCATCTGTTGCTGATCGAAAAGGGAGCAGGGTTCGCCCAGCCGTTCCAGATGCGCGGCATATTCGCGGTTGTGCAGATCGCCTGACGGGGTGGCAGCGGCGTTGAATTTGCCGCAGGGATCGAACACCTCGTCGGACAGGACACAGTCCTCGGCCACCTGCTGCGCAAAAGCGATTGCCTTTCGGTTCAGCGCGATGGTGGCCCTGTCGGCCTCAAGCCCGTCGCCCGCGTAATTGTCCGAGGCCAGATCATGCGGCAAATCGATCATGAAGCCCGAATTCCGCCCGGCTGACCCTTCCGCGAACCGCCCGGCCTCAAGCACGGCAATCTTCAGGGAAGGATCAAGCTGGTGCAGGCGTCGCGCCGTGCTGAGGCCCGCAAACCCGCCGCCAACGATGGTGATGTCAGCGCTCAGGTCCTGTTGCAGCTCAGGAAGCGGTGTCTGAGCGGGCAGAATGGCATTCCACCCCGCCGCGCCGGTTTGGCGCGGCAGCCGTTTTGCTTCGTACCGGCTCAATCCACTGCCTCGTCCGCATCGTCGGCCAGATCGATCCAGATTGTTTTTAACTGGGTGTACTGGTCGTGTGCGTGGACCGAGTTGTCGCGGCCACCAAAGCCCGACTGCTTGTATCCCCCGAATGGTGTGGTGATGTCGCCTTCGCCAAAGCTGTTCACCGTGACTGTTCCCGCCCGGATTGCCCGCGCGCCACGAATGGCGCGTTTGGCATTGGCCGTGAAGATCGAGGCGCACAGACCATAATCGGTGTCGTTGGCGATCTTGATGGCCTCATCAAAGCCCGACACTTCGATTACTGACAGAACCGGGCCAAAGATTTCTTCCCGTGCCAGGGTGGCGTCGTTGCCGGGGACTTCGACGACCGTGGCTTCGACAAAACCCTTGTCCGCCTTGCCCCCAATCACGACGCTATCTGCCTGATCCAGATAGCTGCAAACCTTGTTGTAATGGCCTTCGCTGACCAGCGCACCCATGCGGGTTTCCGGGTCCAGCGGGTCGCCGATGTTCCATTGTTTGGCGTGATGGGCGATGCGCTCCAGCAGCTCGGCCTTTACATCCTTGTGCACGATCAGACGTGACGAGGCAGAGCAGTTCTCACCCATATTCCAAAACGCGCCATTGACCACGTGCGCCGCCACGCGGTCGAGGTTTTCGGCATCCTCCATCACGATAGCGGGGTTTTTGCCGCCCATCTCCAGCACCACTTCCTTGGCGTTGCTTTCGGCCGAATAAGTCAGGAACCGCTTGCCGGTGGCGGTGGAGCCGGTGAAGGACACCATGTCGATATCCATATGCCGCCCGATGGGCTCGCCCACGTCGGCGCCGCCACCCGGAACGATGTTCAGAACACCGCGTGGCAGTCCGGCCTCCATCGCCAGTTCGGCCAGGCGCAGCGCGGTCAGCGTGGTTTCTACCGCCGGTTTCACCACGACCGAACAGCCCGCCGCCAAAGCAGGCCCGATCTTCCACGCCAACATCAGCAGCGGGAAGTTCCACGGCAGCACCAAGCCCACAACACCGATCGGCTCACGCACGACCATGGCAATGTGATCGTCGCTGGCAGGGCTGACCTGATCGTAAATCTTGTCGATCGCCTCGGCATGCCATTTCAGGCAGTGGATGGTTTCAGGCACGTCCACGGTTTCGCAGTCATAGATGGTCTTGCCGCTGTCGATGCTCTCCATCACCGCCAGTTCGTGGGCGTTGCGCGTCATCAGCTTGCAAAGCCGGATCAGCACGTCCTTGCGCTGGGACGGGTGCAGTTTCGACCAGCGCCCATCGTCAAACGCCTCGCGCGCCTTTTCGACGGCAAAATCCACGTCCGCGGTTCCGCAGGCCGCGATATCGGTCAGCTTTTCGCCGGTGGCCGGGTTTGCGGTCTCAAACGTCTTGCCGGACATCGCCGGGCGGAATGCGCCATCTATGAACGCGCCGGTCGGCAGCTCCAGATTGGCAGCAATGGATTTGTATTCGTCCCTAGTGAGCAATCCCATGCCTTAACCCTCCGCCACAATGTCTGCGATTTTTTGTCTGAGAACACGCGTCACCTGTTCCAGCGCGCGCTTGTCGTCCTTGTTGAGCCCCTTCAGCGGAGGCCGCATCGCGCCCGCGTCGATCCCGTTCATGGTCACGCCATGCTTGATGGTCTGGATAAACTTGCCGCCCTGTTCCAGCACCCGCATCAGCGGCATCATCGCGGACATGATCCGGCGGCCCTTGGCAAAGTTGCCTTCGATCACACAGGCGTTGTAGAGCGCAACATGCTCGGCAGGCAGGAAATTCGACCCACCACAGACCCAGAACGGTGCACCCCAGGCAAAGAACTCGAGCGCCTGATCGTCCATGCCGCATCCCAGCTGGATATGCGGATAGTCCCGCGCCAGCAGGTGGACCCGGTTGATATCGCCCGAGCTTTCCTTGATGCCGCAGATATTTCGGCTGCGGCCGACGCGGTCGAGGAACTCTTCGCCCATCATCGTGCCGGTGCGATGCGGATAGTTGTACAGCATCACCGGCAGGTCTGCTGCCTTGTCGATGGCCAGTGCGTTCAGCGCGTTTTCGCGGTCGGTCGGTACCGAATAGGGCGGGCTGGCCAGCAGGATGGCATCTGCGCCAATCTCGCGCGCGCCCGCGGCCAACGCAATGGAATCCGGTGTCAGCATCGCACCGGTGCCGACCACAAGCGGCAACCGGCTTTTTAACTGCTCATGCGTGAATTTTGCCAGCTCAAGACGCTCGTCAACGGTCTGCGCATAGTTCTCGCCGGTCGAGCCGCCCGAGATCAACCCGTGCACACCATGTCCGATCAGGTATTCGATCACGTCGGACAGGGCGTCCCAGTTGACCTGGCCATCTGCGTGGTAGGGGGTTACGACAGGGGTGTAGATCCCCTCAAATCTGAAAATCGGGTTCATTCCGTCCTCATGCAGGTTTCGACAGGGGCGGGGCACCCATCGGGACATTCAGCGCCTCAGGCATCACAAAAAGTTCGATCTGATCGCGCGACAGGTTCCAGTGATCGGTCGCCAGCTGCGAAGCAGCCACTTCATCGCGCGCTTCGATGGCGGCGATGATAGCGTCATGCTGGCGGCTCGCCTCGGACAGGTTTTCGGTCATTTCAACGCTTTGGGGGCGATAAAAGGTCATACCGATGCGGGCGTGATCGATCAGCAGCCGGTTGAACGACGGCAGCAGATAGACATTCGCCGACATCTCGCCGGTCACTTCGTGAAAGCGGTTGTTGGCCAAGGCACGATCCTCGGGCGACCCGGTCCGCAATGCCTCTTTGAACTTTTGCTGCGCCACCTTTAGGTCATCGATCTGCCGGGGCGTTGCGTTCAGGGCCGCCAGACGCAGAATTGCCCCATAGACCATCGGCGCGGCCAGAAAGAAGTCGCGCAGGGTGGTATAGGACATCTCGGACACGCGCGCGCTGCGGTTGGTGCGCAGATCCAAATACCCTTCGCCCGCCAATTGCCTGAACACCTCGCGCAGCGGGGTCCGGGACAGGCCAAAGGCATCCGACAGATGCGCCTCGTCAAGATCGGCACCTGGACGCAGGCGCAGGGTCAGAATGGACACCTTCAGGTGCTCCCTCAGGTCTGCCTTGCGTGATTTGCCGTCTTCTTTCATCCCAAATCCTTTGCCAAGCCCCGATGCATACCCTTGCGAATCGCGTGGGCGCCGAGTAGCTGGCCGATTTGTATTCGATAAAAATACAACTTGTATACAGTAAAAAATAGTGCAGCATCACCTAAACTTCGCCACGGGGTCGCAGGCCGACGCCCAGCAAACGGAAACCGACATGCAGCAGACGCAGCACATCACCTTCATATTGGTTGAGGAATTTTCGCATCTGGCGTTTTCATGTGCCGTCGAGCCGCTGAGAATCGCCAATCTGGAAAGCGGTAAAGACCTGTACGAGTGGTCCTTTGCCTCGGAACATGGCGAACAGGCGGTATGTTCAAACGGGTCGGTGACGCTGGTCCATTCCAGGCTGGATAAACTGCCCAAGGCTGATCAGTTGTTCGTCTTGTCCGGTATTCACATGCGCAAACACGTCACGCGCCCGTTGTTGGCTGCATTGCGTCGCGAGCGTGCCCGGGGAACGCGGATCGGCGCGCTGTGTTCAGGCGCCTGGGTGCTGGCCGAGGCCGGTTTCCTGGACGGAATGCAGGCCGCCATTCACTGGGAATACCACGACGCGTTCATGGAAGCCTTTCCCGAGGTAAATCTGGTGCGCAGCGTGTTTACGGCTGACGAAAAGCACATCACGGCATCGGGTGGCACCGCCACTGCGGACCTGATGCTGCACCTGATCGAAAAGGAACATGGCCGGGAACTGTCAGTCGCCGTTGCCGATCAGATGGTCTACAACGCGGTGCGTAATGCCACCGCAAGACAGCGCGTTTCGCTCCAGTCCCGCAACGGGATGCGAAACGCCCATCTGGCCAGGGCAATACGGATCATGCGCGACAGTATCGATGCACCGGTTTCGCCCTCGCAAATCGCCGGAGAAATCGGGATTTCCGCACGCCAGTTGGAGCGGTTGTTCGGGAAATACCTGAACACGTCCCCCAAGAAGTACTACATGGAGCTGCGCCTGGAACGGGCCCAGAATCTGCTGCTTCAGACCGAGGCCTCGGTCACCGAGGTTGCGCTGGCCTGCGGGTTCGAAAGCCCCGGGCATTTTTCGCGCGTGTACAGATCCAGTTTTGGCGTAACCCCGCATATGCAAAAGACAAAAATCAACTGATTACAAACAACGGCCGCTGCGCCTCGGACGGAATGGAGAGGATAATTGGGCGGGGGGAGCCTCATGACCAGATGACAATCAGACCGGTCAGGCGCTCACCCCCTGACCCTGCCCAGTTACCCCCTCGTTAAAACTGTACTGGTCAAATGGCAGGCAGGATTGATTGTTTTTGTCTCAGGAAAGGGGCGCAACTATTGCCAGATCGTGTCAGTTCTATGTAATTTTTTGTCGTATTTCTTCGAACTGTGGCATCCTCTTAAGAAATGCAGTCAGAAATTGAATAAATGGCCTTCGTTTCGCGCACGCAGTTGGGCGAGACGGGTCACTCCGCTTCAGAATCGCCGCTCTTGGATTTGCTGTAGCTCTCCCAGATATCCGGACGCCTGTCCCGAGTCAGCTTCTCGGCCATGCTGTGACGCCATTCAGCGATTCGGCCATGGTGTCCGGACATCAGAACGTCGGGGATCGGCCGCCCCTTCCATTCGGCGGGGCGGGTATATTGCGGATGTTCCAGCAGCCCCGACGAAAAACTCTCATCCTCGGTCGAAGCCTGATTGCCCAGCACGCCGGGGATCAGCCGGACAGTCGCGTCAATCAGGGCCTGTGCTGCAATCTCGCCCCCGGTCATGACGAAATCACCAAGCGAAACCTCCTGAACGCCGTAATGCTCCAGCACCCGTTCATCGACACCTTCGAAGCGGCCACACAGCAAGGTCATGCCCTCACATCGCGCCAGCGATTGCATCATGGCCTGGTTCATCGGCCGGCCGCGCGGGCTGAGGTAGATCAGGGGCCAGTTGCCCTGAACGCCCGCCATCGCGTGTTCAATCGCCTCGCCCAGAACATCCGGGCGCAGGACCATTCCGGCCCCGCCGCCGGCCGGCGTGTCATCGACATTGCGGTGCTTGCCGACCCCAAACCGGCGCAGATCGATCGTTTCCAACTGCCACAACCCCTCTTGCAGGGCTTTGCCGGTCAGGCTTTCGCCCAACACGCCGGGGAAGGCCGATGGGAACAGCGTGATGATCCTGGCTTTCCACACGCCATGCAGATCGGGTGTCGGCGTTATCAATTCGCGAGGTTTCAGCGTGGGCCGGATCGCCTTGCGGCCATGGGATTTGTTGGGCTTGTCAGTCATGGGGTCCCGTAGATCTCGTCCTGCACAGATTCGATGATCGCTGCTTTCTGACGGGTCAGCGCGGCCTCGTCCAGTCGTGACCGGTTCAACGCCAGAAGCTCGGTCAATGTGTCTTCCGGCAGGCTGGGATTGACCTTGTTCGGCGGTACAATCCGGGCGGTTTTGTCTCGTGACAACCTGAGGAACTCTGCAAATGGCGCACCAGGGCCAAAACGGCGCTGTAGCATGTCTTCCAGCCATTCCGACTGCACGGTGACCGATGGCAGCTTGTCCCGAATGCTGTTCACTGTGTCTTCAAGCGAGGGCAGTTGATCAAGGTTGGAACGGAAGGTTTCGAAATCCTGCACCATCCGAGTGCGTTGCAAATCATGCGCCCACAGGCTGCGCAGCCATGCGCCGCGCTGGCGCAGCGACAGATAGAGCGTTATGTCCAGATCCTCTCCGACCAGCCGCTGTCGGATCGAATCGACGATACACGCGGCCAGATCCGGGGCCGCAGCGTAGCCCTGACTCAGGTTGCGGCTGGGACGCAGGCCGCTGAAATTCTCTTCGCTCAGGATCAGCCCGCGTTTGGTTCCGAATTCCAGTGTATCCAGAAACTCGCGCATCTGGCCGCCAAACTCGGCCAACGTTCCCACTGTCCCATAGACCGAGTGACGGGTGGCCGCACCGGACAGCCCTGTCTTGCGGGTCTTGTAAGGCAGCACCAGCGCGAAATGGGGCCAGATCAACTCGCGGTTTTCATACAGGAAGGACTGTGCCGCAGTGGTGCCTGTTTTGTGCAGACCCAGATGCAGCATTATTCGCCGCATTACAGCAGACCCTCCGGCGGGTCGGCGATGATACGCCCCTGATCCAGATCGACCGTCGGCACGACCTCAAGCGTGAAGGGCAGCAGAACCGTGGTGTTCATCCCCGGCCCCTGCAGTTCCAACAGGTCTGCCGCGCCATGGTTCTGCACCGATTTCACCCGGCCCAGAAGCGTGCCGCCGGTGTCATAGACCTCAAGCCCGATCAGGTCCGTATGATAAAACTCGTCATCCGGCAGCGAGGGCAACTGGTCGCGCCGCGCAAACAGGCGCAGACCCTTGATCGCATCGGCCTGTTCCTTTGTTTCAATTCCACCCAGCCGCGCGGCAAAGCCGTTCTTGATCGTCCGGGTCAGCACAAGCGGGTACCGCTCCGCGCCGCTTTCGTCGGTCAGCGGAGAATATGATTCGATGTCTTCGGGGATCGCGCAGTAGCTTTTCAACCGCACTTCGCCCCGCACGCCGTAAGACCCGGCGATACTGCCTACACAGATCAGATCAGTCATTGGACCCTTCCACCGTCACACAAACTCCGTCCTGCCAGTCTCCGCGCGTGGCACAGGCGTCGCGCTGATTGCTGCGTTCGAAAAACACGCCGACAATAAAAGCGATCATCAGCAGGATGGGAAGCCGCATCAGCCCAAACATAAGTCTATCGCACCTCGACGGTCAGACTGTCCTGACGGTTTTCCCAACCGGCACGCTCCAGTTCCGGCGTGTCTGACAACGTCTCGGGCCAGCCGATGCAGAAATACCCGATCAGGCGCCAGCTGTCCGGCACTTTCAGGTCCTGCGTCAACCGGTCGGGGTCCAGAATGGACACCCATCCCAGCCCCAGCCCCTCGGCCCGAAGGGACAGCCAGAACAGTGTGATCGCGGTGACCACGGAATACCGACGCATTTCGGGCATCGTGCCTGCGCCCAGCCTCAGACCCTTGTCCGTGGCATCGTCGCAGAAGACAGCCAGTTGCACAGGGGCCTCGCGCATGCCCGACAACTTGAGGCTGCTGTAAAGCTGCGCCTTCTCGCCGGAATATCCGGCAAGGGCCTCGGCATTCGCGGTCTGGAAATTCTCAAGCGCCGCAGTGCGGGCTTTATCGCTTTCGACGCGGATCACGCGCCAGGGTTCGCTCAGCCCCACCGATGGGGCCAGCCGAAACGTGTCGAGGCAGCGCGTCAGCACTGCCTCGTCCACGGCATCGGTGCGGAACCGGCGCACATCGCGCCGGAGCCGCATCAGCAGATCGAACTGCGTGCGGAAATCATCACTGAAGGTCTGATCCTGCACGCGCCCGCCTTGCTTATTCTTCAGCAGCAGCTTCTTCAGTCGGTGCGGCAGCGGCTTCGGCAGCTTCAGCAGCCTTTGCAGCTTTCTCTTCCGCGCGCTCCTGGGCTTTCTTGCCCGGGGTACCCTTATTGGGGTTGTTGCGCTCGGCCTTGTCACGTGCGCCGGCTGCTTCCAGCATGCGTGCGATACGGTCGGTGGGCTGAGCACCCTGGTCCAGCCAGTACTGAATGCGCTCCATGTCCATTTTCACGCGCTCTTCGCTGTCTTTCGGCAGCAGCGGGTTGTAGGTGCCCAGTTTCTCGATGAAACGGCCGTCGCGGGGCATGCGGCTGTCAGCAGCCACGATGCGGTAGAAAGGACGCTTTTTCGAGCCGCCGCGGGCGAGACGAATTTTCATTGCCATGGTGGTATCTCCTTTGAATGGCATCACGCCAACGGCGTGTCTTGTGAAAGCCGGGACAATCCCGGTTTAGTTCTGGTGTTTCTTATGGTGTCGGATGACTTCCTGAATGATGAAGTTCAGGAAAGCCTTGGCGAAATCGGGGTCCAGATCGGCCTCTTTTGCCAGGTCTTCTAACCGTGCGATCTGCGCAGCTTCGCGCGAGGGATCGGACGGGGGAAGGTCGTGTGCGGCCTTGAGCTTTCCAACGGCCTGCGTGTGCTTGAACCGCTCGCCCAGCGTATAGACAAGGATCGCGTCCAGCCGGTCGATGCTCTCGCGGTGATCCTTCAGCAACGCAGCAGCCTGTGTCACGGGGTTGGTCATTGGCCGGTCCTTTCGGAGGTCATTGGGTCAATCTGCGGGTGGCGCCAGATCTGGGCCTTTTTGCCCAGCAATTCACCGTCGCGCTCGTAGGTGGCCCCAAGCCGCTCGGCCAGGGTGCGCGAGCGGTCGTTCGCGTGGGCAATGTAGGAAATGACGCCGTTCAGGCCCTGGTGCCGCGCCGCATAGGCACGGGCCGCGTTCGCAGCCTCATAACCCAGACCTTTGCCTTCGGCCTCGGCCATCAGGGTCCAGCCCAGTTCGGGTTCGGCCCAGCCGGGGACATCGATCATACCGGCCCATCCCACGAAGGCGCCACTGGCCTTTTCGGTCAGATGCCACAGGCCATAGCCTCTCAGTGCCCAGTGCCCCAGCCGGCTTGCCAGTGAACTCCAGCAGGCGAATTCATCCTTGGGTCCGCCAACCATATGACTGCGTTCGGTCGCAAAGAATGCGGTCATTGCGGGCAAATCACCCAATTTGGGCGCCCGCAGGATCAGGCGCTCGGTTTCAATCGAAGGGATGGTGAATGTCGTCATGCGAGCCCCTCCGAAATCTGGTCGGGGCCGGGATGGCGGTACACCAGTTCGGTGCCGTGCGAGACGTTTTCGAAACTGCGCTCGTACTGCGCGCCCAGCCGTTCGGCCAGTGCGATCGAGCGCTCGTTACCCGGAAAGATATTCGAGCTCAGCGTTTCGAACCCCAGAACCTCATAGGCATAGAGGCGCGCCTCTTGAGCGGCCTCATGGGCATAGCCTTTGCCTTCGCTTCCGGCGAACATGACCCAGCCCAGTTCCGGTTCGGGCCAGCCTTCCGGCGACCACAGTCCGACAAAGCCCACGGGCTGGCCGTCATGTGTTTCAACGGTCCAGAAGCCATAGCCGTGCAGAACCCAATGGCCGATCATGCTGGCAAACCAGCGCCACGCCTGATTTCGGTCCAGCGGTCCGCCAAAACCCCAGCTGCGGTCCTTGTCGGCAAAGAAATCCGCGACATTGTCGAAATCCCGCGCCTCGGGTCCGCGCAGGATCAGGCGTTCGGTTTTCAGGGTAGGAATGCAGAGGTCTATCATGCGTAGGCCTCCATCCCGCCATTCAACAGATCAGCCGGGGCAGGGTGCCGCCAGATTTCGGTTTTGCCGAATTTGGGGTGGTCATAGTGATATTCGAACTGCGCCCCCAGACGTTGGGCCACCGCCTTGCTGGCGTGATTATCCAGATCGATCAGCGAAATCGCCGTTTCCCACCCCAGCACGTCATAGGCATATGCCCGAGCGGTCAGCGCGGCTTCGGTCGCATAGCCCTTGCCGGTGGCGTGGTTCATCAGCGTCCAGCCGACCTCGGGCTCGGGCCAGCCTTCCGGACACCAAAGACCGATCCGCCCGACATAGGTGCCGGTGTCCTTTTCATCGACACTCCAGTACCCGTAGCCGCGCAACGCCCAATGGCCCACAAGCGAGGCGACCAGACGCCATGTCTCATCCCGGCGCAGCGGACCGCCGACATATCGCGCGGCATCGCTGGCGAAAAACGCTGTATCGGCGTCAAGATCCGCTTCCGACGGCGCACGCATAATCAGGCGCTCAGTCTCAAGGGTGGGTATGGCCAACGCAAGTGTCATGCCTGCACCTCGCCATAACGCCAGACATGCTGATCCGCGCCAATCGCGTGCTCTGCATTCACGTCCCGCACAGCGCCCAGCCGTTTGGCAAGTGCATTTGATCGGGTGTTGGATGCCGACACATAGCTAACGAAGCAACCCGATCCGAGAAGATCAAAGCCGAAATCGCGAACCGCGGCACAAGCTTCGGTCGCATAGCCCTGCATGCGATGATCGGCTGAAAACAGATAGCCAAGCTCGGGTTCCTGATCGTCCCATTCGAGACCCAGAACGACAAAGCCAATGGCCACTTCCTGATCTCTCAATGCGGCCGTGAACAGGCCATGGCCATGCAGGAGCCAGCCGGATGAATAGTACGAGAACTCGGTCCAGGCTTCCTGATCGGTATCGCCAAAGCTTTCCTTGCAGATCGCTGTCCATACCGGCAGATCATTCAGGGTAGGAGCACGCAGAACCAGCCGCCGGGTCTCAAGGACCGGCAGAGCCGCGCGATACTGCGCTGCTGCCATCGCCGCCTTTCCGGACGGGGGCTGGGTGCAGCGTGCTGGCGTCACTTTTTCTTTCCGAACCCGCTCAGCCCCGGGGGCAGAGCCATGCCGCTGCCCATGCCTGGCATTCCGGGCATCTTGCCGCCCATTGCCTTGGCGGCCTGTTCCAGCGCCTTGGGGTCCATGCCAGCGGCCATTTCTTCGGGCGAGGGGCCACCTTTGCCGAACATGCCCTTCATGGCTTGTTTCAGCATCTTGCCTTTGCCCATCTTGCCCATCTTTTTCATCATGTCCGACATCTGCCGGTGCATCTTGAGCAGCTTGTTGAGGTCGCTGACCTCCATCCCCGAACCGGCTGCAATCCGTTTCTTGCGGCTGGCCTGCAGCAATTGCGGGTTGGCGCGTTCGCGTTTGGTCATGGATTGGATCAAGGCGATCTGCTGGCGCAGGATCTTGTCGTCCAGACCGGCCTGATCCATCTGCTTGGCCATTTTGCCCATGCCCGGCATCATGCCCATCATGCCCTGCATGCCGCCCATCTGGATCATCTGCTCCAGCTGCATCTTCAGGTCGTTCATATTGAACTGACCTTTGACCATGCGCTTCATCATGCGCTCGGTCTGTTCCATCTCCATCGTTTCCTGGGCCTTTTCGACCAGAGCAACGATGTCGCCCATGCCCAGAATACGACCGGCGATCCGGTCCGGCTCGAAGGTTTCGAGCGCGTCCATCTTCTCGCCCAGACCGACGAAACGGATCGGCTTGCCGGTGACCGCGCGCATCGACAGCGCCGCACCGCCGCGCCCGTCACCGTCCATCCGGGTCAGGACCACGCCCGAGATGCCAACCTTGGCGTCAAATTCTTCCGCCACTTCAACAGCGACCTGACCGGTCAGACCGTCGACAACCAGCAGCGTCTCACGCGGGTCGACCACGTTGCGGACTTGCTCGACCTCGTCCATCAGCACTTCGTCGATATGCAGACGGCCCGCGGTGTCGAGCATGTAGACGTCATAGCCGCCCAGCGTTGCCTGCTGTTTGGCGCGCTTGGCGATGTCGACCGGCTTCTGACCGGGAACGATCGGCAGGGTATCGACGCCGACCTGAGTGCCCAGAACCGCAAGCTGATCCATCGCCGCCGGGCGATAGACGTCCAGCGAGGCCATCAGGACCTTCTTGCCCTCTTTCTCCTTCAGGCGTTTGGCGAGCTTACCGGTGGTGGTCGTTTTACCCGAGCCCTGCAGACCGACCATCAGGATCGGGGCAGGTGGGTTGTCGATCTTCAGCTTGCCGGGGTCTTCTTCGCCACGCAGGGTATCGACCAGTGCGTCATGCACGATCTTGACGACCTGCTGACCGGGGGTGATCGACTTGGTCACTGCCTGCCCGGTCGCCTGTTCCTGCACCTTCTTGACGAATTCGCGGGCCACCGGCAGCGAGACGTCGGCCTCAAGCAGGGCAACACGGACCTCACGCAGGGCGGTCTTGACGTCTTCTTCGGACAGAGCACCCTGTTTGGTCAGCCGGTCAAAGACGCCGGAAAGGCGTTCGGATAGATTTTCAAACATGCCTTCGGCCTCCTATGCCGTTTATCTGGTGGCACCTCCAAGGTAGGAAGCACCGGTTAAATGCACAATTGCCCCCACGGGCGAAACTCGCTGGTGGGGGGCGATCCCTGATCGACTCAAGGGACCGGAAGATCGAGAGGCTTCCGGATGTTTGAGGGGGCTTTAGGCCGATTGGCTGCCGGAGTCAACCTTGCGGGTCGGCAACCAGTCGTTAACGGCGTCAACCATTCGGTGTGATCCGCGCCCGCTGGCATAGGCTTCGACAATCGGGTGGCGTCCAGCGCTCATTCCTTGGTTCAAAATCAGCACCGGTCGGTGAAGGTTGGAAGACCCGTTTTTGCCGGATGATCGCGTGGTTTCGATCTCTGCGTGGGACAGGTCCGACAGCTTGTGCTCGACAGTGTCATAGCCAAAGACGGACTGACGGCGGATCAGGATACTGTTGGTGCGGCGGTCCAGTATGACCTGTACGCGGCGGACAAACGCGCAAAAGGCACCGAACCCCATCCCGCCACCGAACAGGGCGAAGAAGATACCGAATATAATCCCCTCGCCGCCTCCGCTGACCATGAACAGGCCGGCGCCGACAAAGGCGAGGATGAAGAAGACCAGAGAGATGCCAATAAACCAGGGCGTGTTGGACAGGATCAATTGGTCCGGGGTATTGCGCGTCACCTTCATGGCGGCACGCTAACACCGAATTCTGGCACTGTCGTGGCTTGAATTCATCGCCATGTTGCGCCAAGAGCGCGCCAAACAGGACGTTCCCATGGACGCATCATTCGCCTTTCAGGACACACTACCGCTCAGCTCTGACGCGTTGCTGGCGCAGTTGGATGATTGGGGGTTGTCCTATCGTCTGCATACCCACGTGCCACTGCGCACGGTCGAGGAGTCTCAGGCGGTCGAGGACCAGTTCATGATGCCGGGGGAAAATGCACTGCGGCTCAAAAACCTCTATCTGCGCGACAAGAAAAAGCGGAACTATCTGGTGACGCTGGAGCAAAACCGCGAGATTGATCTCAAGGCGCTGGGCGCCGAGCTTGGTATCGGGAACCTGTCCTTTGGCTCGGCGGATCGCCTGATGCAGAACCTTGGCATCCGCCCCGGCGCGGTCAGCCCGTTGGCGATGATCAATGGCGTTCAGAACAACGTTCGGTTTTTCATGGATGGCGCCGCGCGGCAGGCCGATGTGATCTACCTGCACCCGCTGGTGAACGACCGGACTGTGGCAATGGCGCGCGCCGACCTGATGGCGTTCTTCGACAGGATCGGCTGCCAGGTCACCTGGCTGCCCTGAGCGCAGGCCCGACGGCGCGGGCTTCCGGCAAAGGAACTAGGGAACAGAAAAAGCTAAGGGTTTCTTGCGGCGGGCTCGCGGTTTCTGCCCATCAAAAAATGTCCGGCCTACGCTTTTTGGACGAAGGCCGGACGTCTCGTTTGCGGCGGGCGACGGCCGGTCAGGCTGCCAGTTCCTGAACCGCCTTGTGGGCGTTGCTAAGCGATGTTTCGGCGTCCAGAGCCAGTTGGTCGGCAGCAACGACATCGACGTCATGGATGCCGACAAAGCCCAGCACATGCTTGGCATAGTCGGTGGCAAAGTCGATCTCGGAGCCGACGGCAGTACCGCCCGAAGCAATGGCCAGAATGGCGCGCTTACCGTCCAGCAGGCCTTTTGGACCGTTTTCGGAGTACGAGAAAGTAAGCCCGGCTCTGGCAACCAGATCGATCCAGGCTTTGAAAGCGGCCGGAACCGAAAAGTTGTAGATCGGCAGGCCAATCACGATGATGTCGGACTGCTGAAGTTCGTTCACCAGTTCGTCCGACAGGGCCAGTTGGTCACGCTGGACCGCGTCACGCTGATCGGCGGGGGTGAAGTTGGCATTGATCCAGTCTTCGGTCAGCAGCGGCAGCGGCGAGGCCAGGTCGCGGCGGATGATGCGGCCGGCCTTCAGGTGGTTGACGATCCGGTTTGACAGGTCGCGGGTGGCGGATCCTTCGCGGCGGGCCGAGGCGTCGATATGCAGGATGGTCTTGGTCATGTCAGGGTGTCCTATTGATGTGGAATTCGCGTCTGCCGCCAATATGAGCGTTGCGTGGGTGAACAAAACTCTGATAAGCCAACAGTCATTGTTGGAATTTGCACAGTGGATTTGATGCAGTGGACAATTGGGACGAAGTCAGAACCGCCTATCAGGTGGCGCGCATGGGCACCGTCAGTGGCGCGGCAGAAGTTTTGGGTGTGCATCACGCGACCGTCATCCGTCACATCGACGCGATCGAGGCACGGCTGGGGGTAAAACTGTTCCAGCGTCACGCGCGCGGCTATACGGCAACGGATGCGGGCGAGGATCTTCTGCGCGTCGCACAGGCGACCGAAGATCAGTTCAATCAGCTGGTCGGGCGGATGAAGGGGCGTGGCGACGACGTATCGGGAGAGCTGGTGGTAACGTCGCTGGCCTCGCTGGCGCCGCTGGTCGTTCCCGCCTTGACCGAGTTTCAGACTGCCCATCCGGGCCTGATCGTGCGTTACCTCACCGGCGACCGGCTGTTTCGGCTGGAATATGGCGAAGCGCATGTGGCCATTCGTGCCGGCGCCGCCCCGGATCAGCCGGACAATGTGGTGCAGCCCTTCATAAAACAGGAGGTGGGGCTTTATGCCAGCAACTCTTACGTAGAGCGGCATGGCAAACCGGCAGGTATCGAGGATTTCGCTGACCACTTTTTTGTCAGCACCGACGATGAAAACAGCCGTGCTCCGTTTTCGAAATGGTTGCGCGCGACAGCTCCGGCGCAAGCGATCACCTTTCGCTGCACCAACAACTTCTGCATGCGCGAGGCGGTTCTGTCCGGTGCCGGTATCGGCTTTATGGCCCGGTGGGAAGCATCGCGCGACCCGGAACTGGTCGAGGTTATGGAACCGCTGCCCGAATGGTCGGGCAAGCTGTGGCTGGTCACGCATGTCGACCTGCACCGCACAACGAAAGTTCAGGCGTTTTTGTCCTTCCTCAAGGAGCAGGCCAAAGGCTGGCAGCCGTGACGTTTCAGGCCCGCGGCCATCTGGCGATGCTTGTGTTTTCCATGCTGGTGGCCGGCAGTTTCTCGCTGGGCTCACTCATAGCAAACCAGATTGCGCCTTCGGCGATCACGGCGGCCAGGTTCGCCATTGCGGCACTGGTGATCGGTGCCGTGGCGATGGCGACAACCGGCCTGCCACGCAGCGCCGCGCGCGCACCCTGGCGGTATTTCGTGCTGGGCGGGCTGTTCGCCACCTATTTCGTGCTGATGTTTTACGGCCTGAAAACCGCACCCCCGGTCGGCGCTGCTGCGGTGTTCACCCTGACACCGGTATTGTCCGCCATCGCGGGTTGGTTTCTGTTGCGCCAGATCACCACGCCCCGCATGGCGCTGGCCCTGGCGGTTGGGGCCGTCGGGGCGCTTTGGGTGATATTTCGCGCCGACTGGCAAGCGTTCCGGGCCTTCGAGATCGGCGGCGGAGAGATCATCTATTTCTGGGGTTGCGTCGCACATGCGGTCTACACCCCGATGATACGCCGCCTCAACAGGGGTGAACCCGCCGTGGTCTTCACCTTTGGCACCCTGGTTGCGGGTTGCCTGATCCTGACGATCTACGGCTGGTCCGACATACGGGCGACGGATTGGGCAAACCTGCCTGCCATTGTGTGGATCGGGTTGCTCTATGTCTCGCTTTTTGCCACTGCCGCCAGTTTTGTGCTGGTGCAGTTTGCCTCGCTGCATCTGCCCTCGGCCAAGGTGATGGCCTATACTTATCTGACACCCAGCTGGGTCATCCTGTGGGAGATCGCGCTGGGCAACGGCACCCCAGTTGCACTGATCCTTGTGGGCGTGGTTATGACATGTGTCGCGCTTTTGATGTTGCTGAGGCCGGAAGAACCCGCAGGCGCAGCGCCTGCGACGGACACGGACGCAAATCCGGGCAAAACCGGCCCTTGAGGCAGATCAAGGTACATATATTCGAATTTCTCCATGCTTTTGGGCAAGGAGGAAATCATCATGTACAACCACATCATGTTCCCCGTCGATCTGCATTTGCCGCCCGAGGTCCGCAAGGCGGCAGACGTCGCCGCGCAGGTCGCCCAATGGCAAGGGGCCAGGATCACCATCGTCAGCGTGACAGGAACCCAACCGGGCGAACCCGGTCAGTCCGAGGCGGCCATCAATCAGGACCTGCAGGATTTCGCCAGTGAACTGGCCGAGAAAAGCGGTGCCGAAGTGGCGTTCCGCAATATTCATTCCGTTGATGTCGGCGCTGAACTGGACGGTGATCTGACCCGTGCAGCCGACGAGATCGGCGCAGACCTGATTGTGGTGGGCACCCATGCCCCCCGGATCATGGACTATATCTTTTCAAGCCACGCCGGCTATCTGGCAAAACATGCCAGCGTGTCGGTGTTTGTCGTCCGGTAAGCTGGTTTAGTCCTCGGGCGTGGGCAGTTCAATCTCCAGAAATCGTTCGAACGCATCCAGGTTGACCGGTTCGAACTGCCCGAAGCCCTGCATCCAGACGGATGCCGCCCGCAGCGCATCGGGTTCCAGCTTGCACCATTTCACGCGGCCCCGTTTTTCCTGCGAGATCAGCCCGGCCCTGGTCAGGATGACCAGATGCTTCGAGATCGCGGCCAGCGACATCTCGAACGGCTCAGCCACGTCTGTGACCGCCATATCATCCTCCAGCAGCATCGCCAGAATGGCGCGCCTGGTCGGGTCGGCGAGGGCAGCAAATACGGTGTCGAGTTGGTCGGACATTTGTCTTTCCTAATACGCCGCATCCGGTTTGACAATTTCCGCCAAACCGTCACTGTGCCCCGGCGACCGGACGGGGGAATGCAATGGCACTCAGATACTGGCTGGTTATCAGCATCCTTGGCATCGGCTGGGGCATGTCCTTCATGTTCAACGCCATATTGCTGCGGGAACTGGGGCCGCTTTCGGTGTCGATGGGCCGGGTCGCCTTCGGTGCGCTGGGGTGCTGGGTTTACGTCGCGGGCGCCCGCCTGCCGGTTCATCTGACCACAAGGAGGGCGCTTGGGCTGTTGGGCTTTGGTGCGCTCAGCTATGCCGGACCATTCGCGTTTTACGCACTGGCACAACAGCATATCGCCTCAGGCGTTGCCGGGATCGTCAACGCAACGACACCTGCCTTTGCTGTCATCGTCTCGCATTACTGGCCGGGTGGTGAGCGCGCGACATGGCTGAAATCTCTCGGGGTCGTCTGCGGCTTTTCTGGCATTGTGCTGCTGTCATTGCCTGTACTGCGCGCCGGGGCGACGTCCGAGTTCTGGGCCATCCTGCTGACCGTTTGCGCCCCGATCTGTTATGCGTTCTCCTTCAATCTCGCGCGGGCTTTCCGCGACATGCAACCCGTGGTGCTGGTTGCGCTGGCCCTGACAGGTGCGACGCTGGCCATCACACCGCTTGCGCTGTGGCAGGAAGGGCTGCCACATGTGACGCGGACCGAGACATGGCTGTCGCTGATGATGATCGGATTTGTTCTGACCTCGGCCGCCTTTATTGCCTTCTACTGGCTGTTGCCCAAGGTCGGACCCACCAACATGTCGACCGTGACGCTGGTTGCACCGGTCTCGGTGCTGGTGCTGGGAACTTGGGTGCTGGGAGAGGTGCTGCTGCCCGAACATCTGATGGGCATGGCGGCGATCCTGCTGGGCCTGTTGCTGATCGACGGGCGTATTGTTCGGCGCTGGCGGCTCAGGGTGCAGGACAAAGATCAACCAACAGGTTGAATATGCGGAATCCGGCATTTTGCCGGGGATTGGGCAATTCGCGACGATCATGCGGGATTCTAATTTGAAAATATTATTAATAATAACAGTAACTTGAGTGGCAAAATGCTGACCCTTCAAGATCGTTGACTCTGCGCCCCGTGCGCCTTAGCACCATGCCCAAGACTGTGCGAGGAAAACGCCCGTGACCGATGACGACCAAAAGCAGCGTATGGCGCAGCTGGAGGCCAAGATCGATGCGGCGAAAAAGGCCAAACAGCCAAAGGCCCGCGCAGATGCTGACATTTCCGGGGGCGAGCTTGCCTGGAGGATGGTCATCGAAATGGTATCCGGTCTGGGGATCGGATTTGGCATCGGATACGGGCTGGACAGCCTGCTCGGGACGATCCCGATCTTTCTGGTGCTGTTCACATTGCTGGGCCTTGTCGCGGGCGTGAAGGTTATGCTCCGCAGCGCGAAAGAGGCTCAAGAGAAACAAGCGGCGGCGACGGCTGCCGAGAAGGACGAGAGGGACTGAACGTGGCGACTGAGACCACCGCAGCAGAAGGCAGCAGCCTGGTATTCCACCCGATGGACCAGTTCATCGTCAAACCGTTGTTCGGCGACGGTGCGGTGGGCATGTTCACAGTCACCAACGTGACCTTGTGGCTGTTTTTCGCGGTGCTGGCTGTTGCGGCTCTGCTGGTTCTGCCTACATCGAAACGCGCGATTGTGCCCAGCCGGATGCAGTCGATCGCCGAGCTGACCTACGGCTTCATCTACAAGATGCTGGAAGACATCTGCGGCAAGGAAGGCGTCAAGTTCTTTCCCTATGTCATGACCCTGTTCATGTTCATCGTCTCCGCGAACTTCCTGGGCCTGATCCCAACCTCGTTTACAACCACGTCGCACTTCGCGGTCACCATCCCGCTGGCGCTGGCCGTGTTCCTGACCGTGACCATTCTGGGTTTCGTCAAGAACGGCGCAGCCTTCCTGGGCCTGTTCTGGGTCTCGAGCGCGCCGCTGGCACTGCGCCCCATTCTGGCGATCATCGAGCTGATCTCGTACTTCGTGCGCCCCGTCAGCCACTCCATTCGTCTTGCCGGTAACGTCATGGCAGGTCACGCGGTTATCAAGGTGTTCGCGGGCTTTGCCGCGGTTGCCGTGATTTCGCCCGTGTCCGTTCTGGCGATCACCGCAATGTACGGCCTCGAGGTCCTGGTGGCCTTCATCCAGGCCTACGTATTCACCATTCTGACCTGTGTTTATCTGAAAGATGCGCTGCATCCTTCGCACTAAGGTCCGATACCCCAACATCGAAACTTCCAATTCGTAAGGAGATACATCATGGAAGGCGATCTCGCACACATCGGCGCAGGCCTGGCAGCAATCGGTTCCGGCGCAGCCGCAATCGGGGTGGGCAACGTTGCAGGCAACTTCCTGGCCGGCGCCCTGCGCAACCCTTCGGCGGCTGCATCGCAGACCGCAACCCTGTTCATCGGTATCGCATTCGCAGAAGCCCTGGGGATCTTCGCATTCCTGGTCTCGCTGCTGCTGATGTTCGCCGTCTAATCTGCGGAACCTGATCCTTACGCGCAGGTGGGTCCAAGCCATAGCGGCCCACCTGTTGTAAAGACAACGTTCCGACGGAGGACATCATGGCGACTGAACCCATTAGCGAAGAAGTAGTTGGCTCGTGCGTCGACTCCTATGGCTCAGCCATCGGGATGCCGCAGCTCTGCTTCGATTGGTTCCCCAACCAGATTTTCTGGCTGGTCATTACGCTGGTCGTCATCTTTCTGGTCCTGTCCCGCGTGGCCTTGCCGCGCATCGCGGCAATCCTGGCTGAACGTCAGGGGACCATTACAAATGACCTGGCTGCGGCCGAAGATCTGAAGGCCAAAGCGGTCGAGGCTGAAGAGGCCTATAACAAGGCACTGGCCGATGCCCGTGCCGAAGCGCAGCGTATCGCTGCCGAAGCACGCGCGGAAATCCAGGCCGATCTGGATGACGCGATTGCCAAGGCGGACGCGGAAATCGCTGCAAAGGCGGCTGAATCGGAAAAGGCAATTGCCGACATCCGTGCAGGTGCGCTGGAAAGCATTCAAGTGGTTGCCAAGGATACGGCAGCTGAACTGGTTACCGCACTGGGCGGCGAGGCGGATGCCAAAGCCATCGACGGTGCAGTTGACGCACAGATGAAAGGATAAGTGACATGCGCAACACTCTTGCTCTTATCCTGACCCTCGGTGCCGCCAGCCCGGCTCTGGCCGCGAGCGGCCCGTTCTTCTCGCTTGGCAATACCGACTTTGTCGTCCTTCTGGGCTTCATCGTCTTCATTGCGGTCCTGTTCTACTTCAAGGTTCCCGGCCTGATTGGCGGCGCCCTGGATAAGCGGGCCGAAGGCATCAAGTCGGAACTCGACGAAGCCCGCGCCCTGCACGAAGAAGCCCGCAGCCTGCTGGCCTCGTACGAGCGCAAGCAGCGCGAGGTGCAGACTCAGTCAGACGCGATTGTAGCGGCTGCGAAAGACGATGCGGCACTGGCGGCGGAACAGGCCAAGGTCGATCTGGAGAAATCCATTGCCCGTCGTCTGGCGGCTGCACAGGATCAGATCGCATCGGCTGAAGCTTCGGCCGTTAAGGAAGTCCGTGATCAGGCCATTACGATTGCGGTTTCCGCCGCGAACGCCGTTCTGGCCAAGCAGATGACTGCGACGCAGGCCAACAAGCTGATCGACGCATCCATTGCCGACGTTGGTGAAAAGCTTCACTAACCGTATCACATTGTGATCAAGGAAAACCCGAAAGCCGCTGGCCTTCGGGTTTTTTGTTTCCGTACAGTCCCGAGTTTAGCCGTCAGGGCTTGCCGGTTTCATGCTCCAGTCGCTGTTGGGCGATTGCCTCGTTCCGCAGCGCTTTCTGCTGATCCGCCAGACATTGTTCAACAAAGCTCAGATGCTGCTCGACCGCCTGCCGCGCGCCCTGCGGATCGCGGTCCTGCAGCGCGGTATTGATGGCGCGGTGCTGTTCCAGAATGGCCTCTCGGTTGGTGCGTTGCTGGAACATCACCTGCCGGTTGTAGAAGACGCCCTGACGCAGCAGATCGTACATCGACCGCATCATGTGCAGCATGACCACGTTGTGGCTGGCTTCGATGATCGCCATGTGGAACTGCGCGTCCAGATTTGCCTCTTCCTCGGCGGCGTTGCGGGCATGGGCGGCTTCCATCTTGTCGATGATCGCCTGCACCACCTTCAGATCGCTTTCTGATCCCAGCCGGGCCGCGCGCTCGGCCGCCAGACCCTCCATATCCCGCCGAAACGACAGATAGTCGAACACGGCCTCGTCATGGCTGCCGAACAGACGGATCAGACCCGGCGAGAAGGCCGAGCCGAGAACATCGGCAACATAAATGCCAGATCCCGCTTTGGCCGTCAGCAACCCCTGATCCTGCAATTCCGATATCGCGTCACGCAAAGACGGGCGCGAGACACCCATCCGGTCTGCCAGTTCCCTCTCCGCCGGCAGGCGCTCTCCGGGGCGCAGGATTCCGCGCAATATCAGCAATTCGATCTGCCGGACCACGGCCAGAGACAGCTTTTCGCTTTGAACTTTGTGAAAGGGCATCGGTCATCACGTGAAATTGGTCAACTAACATGACCACGTATTCGGCCCATGTGCAAGAATGTGCCATCACGATGATTGAAATAATAGGTCAGTAATATTGACTTTAATGCAAACGTGAATAGCGTGCCGCCGTAACAGGGCTGAGGAGGTCGATTGCCATGGACAAGCTTTATGCCACCCGCGCATCCCGGATGAAGGCATCCGAGATCCGCGAATTGCTGAAACTGCTGGATCAGCCGGACATCATTTCCTTTGCCGGCGGCATACCGGACCCGGCGCTGTTCCCGGCGGACGCCTTTGCACAAGCCTTTCAGGCAGCGTTGTCCCCCGCACAAAGGGCGCAGGCCCTGCAGTATTCGGTCAGCGAAGGCTACGTGCCGCTGCGCCAGTGGCTGGCGGATCATATGCGTGCAATCGGGGTCGAATGCGGCATCGACAACATCCTGATCACCTCGGGGTCGCAGCAGGCGCTGGATTATCTGGGTAAGCTGTTCCTGTCGCCCGGGGATACGGCCCTCGTCGGGTGGCCCACCTATCTGGGCGCGCTGGCGGCGTTCAATGCCTACGAGCCGCGTTTTGACCAGCTCAGCATCAATGGCAACCGCGGGGCCGACGAATATGCAGCGGCAGCAGGTCAGGGCGCGGTCAAGTTTGCCTACCTGTCCCCGGATTTTGCCAACCCCACCGGCGAAACGGTCGACCTGCGTGGGCGCGAAACCCTGCTGGATCTGGCCGAGGATCTGGACTGCGCGATAATCGAGGACGGCGCCTATCAGGCCCTGCGCTATGACGGCGATCCGATCCCGCCCGTTCTGGCGCTGGAACTGGCCCGCAAAAGGTCGATCGAAGCGTGCCGCACCATCTATTGCGGAAGCTTCTCGAAAACCCTGTCGCCGGGCCTGCGCATGGGCTGGGTGGTGGCGGCAAAGCCGGTGATTTCCCGGCTGGTGCTGATGAAACAGGCCGCCGATCTGCATTCGGCCACGATCAACCAGATGGCGGTGCACCAGGTGGCACAAGCCTGTTTCGACACGCATATCCCAATGTTGCGCCGCGTCTATGGCGCGCGTCGCGATGCGATGCTGGCGGCGCTGAAGGAGCACATGCCTGAGGGTGTCGCATGGACCCGCCCCGAAGGCGGCATGTTCATCTGGCTAACCCTGCCGAAAGAGATCAACGGCGCCGACCTGCTGGCGCGGGCATTGGAGACGGTGAAGGTTGCCTTTGTGCCGGGGAACGCGTTTTTTCCCGACGGCTCTGGCACAAACACCATCCGCCTCAGCTTCTCGAACTCGGACGAAGAGACCATCCGTGAAGGCGTACGCCGGTTGGGCGAGGCCCTGCGCGCCTGATCCGGAAAGGAAACGTTAACCAGATTGCCGCAAGACTGCGGCATGATCCGTTTGCTTGCCCTGTTGCTGCTAGCGGCCTGTTCGGCTGGCACGCCCTATTTTCGCAACCTCCCGGCCACCCGTGTTGCCGTCAATGGCAGCGTGTTCGATGTGCGTGTGCGCAACAAACTGGCCGAGGCGGTGCGGGTGAACACGCAATACGCCCCGCGTCTGGGACCGATCCGCGATCGCGCGGCGCTGGCCATGGCGCAGGTATCGGGCTGCCCGATCCTGGACGTGCTGGGCGATGCCGCAGTGACGGTCGGCGTTCTGGGCTGCGACCGGGAAATGGGCGAGCGGCTATTACTGACGGCGATCTCGCGTCCGAACTATGAATGTATCAGCTATGGGGGATTCGACTATGCAGTGTATGAATGCACCCCTTATTGAAACGCGCGGATTGTTGCGAGATTTGGCAAGATATTGTGGATAACTCGGATCATTGGTCCATATACTGCGTATCTCCGTTGACACCTCCCCCTTCGGTTGCGCAGACTTCCTACTCATAGGAATCACGGGACCCAGCGGCCATTGCGCTTTAGCAAACTCAAACTGACCGGCTTCAAAAGCTTTGTTGATCCGACCGATCTGATCATCGCGGACGGGTTGACCGGTGTGGTGGGTCCGAATGGATGCGGCAAGTCCAATCTGCTCGAGGCACTGCGCTGGGTCATGGGGGAAAACCGCCCGAAATCCATGCGCGGCGGCGCTATGGAGGATGTGATTTTTGCCGGTGCTGCCACGCGCCCCGCCCGCAATTTCGCCGAAGTGGTCCTGACCATGGACAACTCGGAACGTCTGGCGCCATCCGGGTTCAACGAGAGCGACCAGCTTGAGATCGTCCGCCGCATCACCCGCGATGTGGGCAGCGCCTACAAGACCAACGGCAAGGACGTGCGCGCCCGTGACGTGCAGATGCTGTTCGCCGATGCCTCGACCGGTGCACATTCACCGGCGCTGGTCGGCCAAAACCGCATCGCCGAACTGATCAACGCCAAACCCCGCGCGCGCCGCCGCATTCTTGAAGAGGCGGCGGGTATCTCGGGCCTGTATCAGCGCCGGCACGAGGCCGAGCTGAAATTGAAAGGAACCGAAGCCAACCTGACCCGGGTCGATGATGTGCTGGAACAATTGGGCACCCAACTGGCGCAACTCGCCCGTCAGGCCCGCCAGGCCGCCCGCTATCGCGAGATCGGCGAACAACTGCGGCAGGCTGAAGGGATGTTGCTGTATCGTCGTTGGAAAGAGGCCGACATGGCCCGCCAGCAGGCCGAGGAAAAACTGCGCGACCGCATCACCGAAGCCTCGCGCGCCGAGGCCGAAGCCCGCGCGGCTGCCGCCAAACGCGCCGAGATCGAAGAAACCCTGCCACCGCTGCGCGAGGAAGAAGCCATCGCCGCCGCCGTCCTGCAGCGCCAGCAGGTTCAGCGCGACCAGCTTTCCGATCAGGAATCCCGCGCACGCCAAACCATCGAAACCCTGACCAACCGCATCAAGCAACTTGGCAACGATATCGAACGCGAAGCCGGGCTGAACCGCGACGCGGGCGAGATGATCGAGCGTCTGGAATGGGAAGCCCGTGAGCTGGCCAAAGCGGCCGAAGGTCATGACGACAAAGTCTCCGAGGCTGCCGAAATCGCGCGCGAAGCCGCATCCGTGCTGCAGGACCGCGAGGATCACCTGTCGCAGGAAACCGAGGACATGGCCCGCCTCGTCGCCCGCCACCAGTCGGCGCAGCGGCTGGTCGAGGACAGCCGCAAGACCCTGTCCCGCTCTGAGGCCGAAGAAGACAAGGCGCGCGCCGCCGTGGATGAGGCCAAAGCTGCCCTGACCCGTGCCAGCGAAGCCTTTGAGGTCGCGCAGGACGGTGAGGAAGAAGCCCGCGAAGCCGCCGAAGCCGCCGAGGAAGCTTTGGCCGCCGCTGACGAGCTGCGCAACGACACGCAGGCACGCGAGGCGGAAGCCCGCGCGCAAAGGTCCGAAGCCGAAGGGGAGTTGGGGGCCATTCGCGCGGAAACCATGGCGCTGGCCAAACTGGTCGAACGGGATACGGCCGAAGGCGGGCAGGTGCTTGATCTGCTGCGTGTGGCGCCGGGCTATGAAAAGGCGCTGGGGGCTGCGTTGGCCGACGATCTGCGCGCGCCCCTGGTCGAAGGCGACGGTCCTTCCGGCTGGGTTCAGGTTGCGGGATATGACAATGATCAGCCCTTGCCCGACGGTGCGGAACCGCTGGCGCTGCATGTCTCGGGGCCGGATCGCCTCAGCCGCCGGATTGCGCAAATCGGGTTGGTGGATGCCGATCTGGGCGCGCGACTGCAAGCTTCTCTGAAGCCCGGCCAGCGGTTGGTGTCGCGGTCCGGCGATTTGTGGCGCTGGGACGGTTTCAGGGCCTGGGCTGAGGATGCGCCAAGCGCGGCGGCCCTGCGGCTTGAACAGCTCAACAAGCTGGAAGCGCTTAAGCAGGAACTGACCCGTACCGAAGCGCAGGCCGATGGTGCCCGCGCCGCGCACGAGGCGCTGTCTCGGAAACTGGCGGATGTGACCGAAGCCGATCGCCGCGCGCGCGAAGCCCGCCGTGCTGCCGATCAGCGCATGGCCGAAACCGCCCGCCTGCTGAGCCGGGCGGAGGCCGACCGCAACCTGGCGCAGGGCAAGCTGGAAACCCTGTCCCTTGCAGTGGATCGCCATAAAGAGGACGCCATGTCCGCCCGTGTCCAGTTGCGCGAGGCCGAAGGCGCATTGAGTGGTCTGGGCGACCTCGACAGTGCCCGAGCGCAGGTCGAGGACATCAAGCAGACGGTCGAGGCGGCGCGGATCACCATGCTGACCCACCGCTCGACCCATGACGAATTGCGCCGAGAGGGCGAGGCGCGGACCCGACGCTCGCAAGAAGTGACGAAAGACCTCAGCGGTTGGAAGCACCGTCTGGAGACGGCGGAAAAGCGTATCTCGGAACTGGCTGAACGCAAGGAAAGCTCGGAAGAGGAACTGTCCGATGCTATGGCCGCCCCCGGCGAGATTGCCGAGGCCCGCGAGGAGTTAAACGAACTGATCGAGGCGGCCGAGGCCCGCCGGGCCGAGGCCGCCGACAAACTGGCTGAGGCCGAGACCCAGCAGCGCGAGGTGGTCCTGGCCGAGCGCGAGGCGGAACGCCATGCCTCGGAAGCCCGCGAATCCCGCGCTGCCGCCGAAGCGCGCTGTGATGCGGCGAAAGAAAGCGTCGTTGCCGCAGCCGAACGCATTGCCGAGGATCAGCAACTGACCCCGAACCAGCTGCTGAACCAGTTGGACACGAACCCCGACCAGATGCCCGCCGCAGATGCGCTGGAGGCCGAAGTGAATCGCCACAAGCGTCAGCGCGACGCCATGGGTGCGGTGAACCTGCGTGCCGAAGAGGACAGCAAGGAGGTTCAGGAGGAGTTCGACACCCTGAACAGCGAAAAGGCCGATCTGGAAGAGGCGATCAAGGCCTTGCGCAGCGGCATCGCCAGCCTCAACCGCGAAGGACGCGAACGGCTGCTGACCGCATTCGAACAGGTGAACGCGAACTTTGCCATGCTGTTCAAGCACCTGTTTGGCGGCGGTGAGGCCAATCTGGTCATGGTCGAAAGCGACGATCCGCTGGACGCGGGGCTTGAGATCATGTGCCAGCCGCCGGGCAAGAAACTCTCGACCCTCAGCCTGCTTTCTGGGGGTGAACAGACGCTGACGGCGACGGCGCTGATCTTCGGCGTCTTCCTTGCCAACCCCGCACCGATCTGCGTGCTGGACGAAGTTGACGCGCCGCTGGATGACGCCAACGTCACGCGCTTCTGCGATCTGCTGGACGAGATGTGCCGCCAGACCGACACGCGCTTCCTGATCATCACCCACCATGCGGTGACCATGGCGCGGATGGACCGGCTGTTTGGTGTCACCATGCAGGAGCAGGGCGTCAGCCAACTGGTCTCGGTCGACCTCAAGAAGGCCGAGCAGATGGTCGCCTGATCCATCACTGCAATGTCATGCCCATTTCAGACCCGCGCAGGGTAGGGTGGGGCATGACCCGTTTTCTGTTCATTGCCCTGCTGACCGCCAGCCCGCTTGCGGCTGCAGAATGGACCACCAAACCCGGAGACGTCCCCCTGAGCGCGCAGGAATTGGACGCATTGGCGGGCCGCACGCTGACATTCTACGACGACGGGAAATCGAAATACTCGGTGGGAGGGGCCTATTCCTACACCTATGCCAGCGGCGAATCGGCGTTCGGCACCTATTCCATCGCCGAGGACGGCAGCGTTTGCATCGCCTATCGCAACGGCTTCAACCGCTGTGACCTGTATGTCCGCAGTGGTGAACGGCTGATCCTGATTGATCAGAAAGGGAACCGCTATCCGGTGCGGCCGGAGTGAGAGCGAGGCGTGCACCGTCGATCATTTCATCCACTGGCTGCTAGGCGGGGCTAAGCTGCCATGCGCTTTATTTGCTATCGCGTTGCAAGCAGCTGATCTTGGAGTTCCCGTAGCAGCTTTCTCTTCATGGCCCGCGCGTAGTCCGCATAGCCGTTCGCGATTTCTACAAATGCGCCGGGCCCAGAAATTACATGGTTCGCATAGTAAGCTTGAACCTCTGTCTCGGCCCCTTCGATCACTAGCCCGTTGACAGTCACGCGCTCGAAAGGAAAGTGTCTGTAAGCGCTTTCTGGCGGGTAGCGGTGGTTGTGGATACCATCACCGGAAACATCGAGAACAAGCCGGTCACACCAAGACACCTCGCTAAGTTTAGTCGCTCCGAAACTAAGCGCAGCGCCTATTGCGGTCGGATATTCGGCCGCTCCGCGCTGATGGACGAACAAGCGCTCAATGAACCCGGACAAATCCTGTTCGTTGTGGATAAATTTCCAAGGAGAGATGATCGTTTGCTGGTGGTAACCACTCCATTCGTAGGCCATCAGCGCAACAGCATCAGGTCTGGACAGGATCACGCTTCGTACTGATGGGTCGGACAGTGCGGCAGCCAGGCCTTCACGCTGCATTTTGTGTTCGGCATCGTCCACGCTGACCGAAACATCGAGTGCAAAAGCAAGGGCAGTCGAGCATTCTGGTTCTTCTGCTGTTGCCGGGCAGGTCGGCAGCAGCGCCAATAGGGCAATGCGTGCCAAAGGGATCATCGTGAAGCGCTCCTTTGCAACGTGTTTGATGAAAGAACGATAGCATATCGCCCGGGATTCGTCAGAATCGGCGTTGCCAGAACACTTGAAGCTTCGGAACATCCTTCTGTGATATGTTCCGGTCTGGGCTCAAAGCAGAGATTTGATCACAACCGCCCCAGCAACTCCGCCGTGGGCCACGCATCCGCAGGCAGCCCCAACCGGACCTGTTCGGCTTGCACCGCAGCGCGTGTCCCAGCGCCCAGAATGCCATCGATCTTGCCCACGTCATGCCCGCGCGCCTGCAGCTTGCCCTGCAACTGCTTCATTTGCGCACCGGACAGGCCCTGCGCCGGATTGCCCGCATTGTAGATCTGCGCGCCTTCAAGGCGTGTTCCGAAATAGGCGGCGGTCAGAACATAGACAAAGCTCTGGTTCCATTCGAAATAAACGTCGAAATTCGGATAGGCCAGAAAGGCCGGGCCCTTGTGACCCTGCGGCAGGATCAGCGAGGCGGGCAAATCCGCCAACGTCCCATCGCGCGCCTGAACGCCCATCGCCTGCCATTCTGACACAGGCCGCGGTTTGCCGGGGCCGGACAGCGACCAATCCATCTGCGCTGGTACCGTGACTTCCTGCAGCCACGGCTGACCCGGTTGCCAGCCCAGATGCGACAGCATCTTTGCCCCCGACATCAGCGCATCGGGCGCGGATGTCTTCAATGAGACCTTGCCGTCGCCGTCCCCATCGACACCGTTTTCCAGAATGTCACGCGGCAGCATCTGCACCATTCCGATCTCGCCCGCCCATGCCCCGGTGGTGCGGGCCGGGTCGAAATTGCCTTGTTGGTACAGCTCGATTGCCGCGAAGATTTGCGGCCGGAACAGTTCGGGGCGGCGGCAGTCATGGGCCAGCGTCACTAGCGCGTTGCGGGTGTTGAAATTGCCCTGAAACGCGCCGTAATCGGTCTCGAACGCCCAGAACGCTAACAACACGCCGCGTGAGACGCCGTATTCCCGTTCGATCCGGTCGAACACCGCATCGTATTTTCCTGACATGGCCTTGCCCCGGTCGATCCGGTTCTGCGAGATCAGGCGACGGGAAAACTCGATGAAGGGTTTCTGGAACACGCCCTGCGCCCGGTCGGCTTTCAGCACTGCGCCATCCTGCTGAACACCATTGAAAAAGCCGTCCACGGTGGATGTGTCGAATCCCTGCTCAATGGCTTCGTCTTTCAGGCCCTTTACAAAGGAATTGAACCCGCCGCCGCATTGGGCAAAGGCAGGGGCGGCAAACAGGGTGGCGGCGATCAGGCCGGAAAGAAAACGCATGAGTGTGCCCGTCAGAAAATAAAGTTAAGCCCAACCCACACCGACACGAGGCCCAGTGCAAGCCCCCAAACCCGCCAAAGCATGTCACATGCGCGGAAAACCTCTGTCGCGCCGATCTCGCGCGGGGCTTCGCCATTGACCCATGCCAGATCGCGCACCTGCCCGTCGTAGCTGCGCGGGCCGGCCAGTGCCACGTTCAGCGCCCGCGCCATAGCGGCTTCGGGCCAGCCTGCATTGGGCGAGATATGCTGGCGCGCATCCCCTGTAATTTCAGGCCAGCGGTTCCATTGTCCGGACAACGCCACGATCATCAGGCCGGTCAGCCGGGCCGGGATCAGGTTCAGCAGATCGTCGAACCGGGCCGCAGCCCAGCCGAATTCCCGATATTTGTCGTTGCGATAGCCGATCATGCTGTCGGCGGTGTTCACGGCCTTGTAGATCAGCAGGCCCGGAAGCCCCGCGACCAGAAACCAGAAGGCCGGCGCGATCACCCCGTCGCTCAGGTTCTCGGCGGCGCTTTCGATGGCCGAGCGCGCAACCTGCGCCTCGCTCATGTCGCGCGTATCACGCGACACGATCATGGCGACCTTCGCGCGCCCTTCGGGCAGGGATACTCGCAACCCGTCCGCGACGTCCTTCACATGCGACACCAGCGATTTCTGCGCCAGCAGGATGGCGCAGATCACGACCTCGGCCATCCATCCCAGAAACGAAAGCGCCCAGCCAATCAGGACCGACGCAACAACCAGCAGGACGACAACCCCGACACCCTTGAGCCGTCGCATGGCCCCATGGTTCAGGCGCTTGTCCAGCCAGCCGATTGCATTGCCGAATACCACTGCAGGGTGACGCAACCGCGACCACAGCCAGTCCGGTTCACCCAGCGCAGCGTCCAGGGACATGGCGCAGATCAGCACGAACGCGCCGGTCACAGCGCGGCCTCAAGCCTGTCCCAGCCGTTGGCGGGCGGCAGGCCAAGACGCAGGTAGGTTTCGGAATAAGGAAAGGTGCGGCTCCAGATATGGGCCTGGGCCAGGCGGTCCTGCCAGGCGGCGGCATTGTCCACCTCGTAGAGGCGGAACAGGGTCGTTCCCCCGACCAGCCTTGCGCCCTTGTGCGTGACCAGCCTGTCCAGCTGTGCGGCTTCGTCACTCAACCTTGCACGGGTGGCCTCGGCCCAGCCGGTGTCCTGCAGCGCCCGGGTTCCGATACGCAGGGCCGGACCCGATACCGCCCATGGCCCGGTCAGATCGTTCAGTCGGGCGATCATGTCCTTCGGACCGACGGCAAAGCCCAGCCGCAACCCCGCCAGCCCCCAGAACTTGCCAAAGCTTTTCAGAACGATTGTGCCGGGACGGTCCGACAGACGGATCAGTGAGGCGCCGGGTGTGACGTCGCAAAAGCTCTCGTCAATCACAGTCAGCGGAGAATCGGCGTCGCGCTCGGCCCAGATCCGGCCATCCGGGTTGTTGGGGTGCACGATCACCCGGGCCTCGGCCGCGCCGTCCCCGGTGACTGACCAGCCCTGTGCGGCAAAGGCCGCCGCGTGTTCATTATAGGTGGGCATCGTGATCCGGACCCGCCCCGTTGCTGCAAGCGCGGGAATGCGGGCGATCAGGGCCGACGCGCCGGGCGCGGGCAGAATCGCGGCCTCATCGGGAACCGACCAGAACTGTCGCGCAGCCTGGGTCAGACGCTCGAACGCGCCGTGATCGGGCAATTCGGTCCAGTCCGATGGCACCAGCCCGGAAACATCGTAGGGATGAGGGTTGATCCCGGTAGACAGATCGATCCAGTCGCTGCGCGTGCCGCCATAGCACCGGATGGCCCCGTCCAGCCCGCCGCCGTGATCCCGGTTGCTGCGCGGGTTCAGGTTGCTATTACCGCCGATCATATGAATTTTGCCCCAAAACGCCCGATTCAGCCCGCTTCAAGCGGATTTTTGCCTTTTTGACAAGCAAATCCGCGTGATCAGAGCCCCTCAGGGCCGCCATTAACACTTTGTTAAGGAAATCGCGTGATCACGAATTACGGGGGTCGGCACCGTTCACCTTATCAAGTGCCGAGGTTGTTGCAAATGAATGTTCTGATTGTTGAGAGTAACCCCGACCTTGGTCGGGTCTGGAAAAGGCATCTGGAAAGACAAGGCGCGATCGTTACGCTCGTCGCCGGCCAGGAGGCTGCGATCCTTGCGCTTTACGGAACGGCCTTTGATGTCATCGTGCTTGATCTGGTTCTGGAAACCGGCAGCGCGCTGGCGGTTGCGGATTTCGCCAGCTATCGCCGCCCCGAGGCGCGGGTGATCTTTGTCACCAACACAACGTTCTTCTCGGACGGTTCGATCTTTGCCCACAGTCCCAATGCCTGCGCTTATGTGCAAAGCGAAACGCCGCCGGAGGATCTGGCGGCGATGATCGAGCATTACGCGGCGGGTCGCTGATCGCGCCGGTGCGGTTCTGAATAATCCAGCTCCGGGTTCACGGGAATGATGCGATGCGGGTTTATGCTGTCGTGGCTATAGTGATAGTGGCGCACGATGTGGTTCATGTTCACCGTCTGCGCGACGCCCGGCCACTGATAAAGTTCGCGCGTATAGGCCCAGAGGTTCGGGTAATCGATCAGCCGCCGTTTGTTGCACTTGAAATGCAGATGATAGACCGGGTCGAACCGGATCAGGGTGGTGAACAGACGCCAGTCGGCCTCGGTCACGCGGTCGCCCATCAGATAGCGGCTTCGGGCCAGCCTCTCCTCCAGCCAGTCCAGCGTGTCGAACAACGGATGCACGGCCGCGTCATAAGCTTCCTGTGTGGTGGCAAAGCCTGATTTGTAGACACCGTTGTTGACGTCGGAATAGATGCGGGCGTTGACCGCTTCAATCTCATCCCGCATCGCCTCGGGCCAATAGTCATCGGTATTGCCGGTGATCCCGTTGAAGGCGCTGTTAAACATCCGGATGATTTCCGAGCTTTCGTTCGACACGATCGTCTCCTGCGCCTTGTCCCAAAGGATCGGCACCGTCACACGGCCCGAATAGGCAGGATCGGCTTTGGTGTAGATTTGATGCGCATGGGTCAGACCATAAAGCGTGTCGCCCGTGGCGCCTTGAGCGTCCGGTTCGAATGTCCACCCCTGATCCAGCATGTCCGGGTTGACCACCGACACGGAGATATGGTCGCCAAGCCCCTTCAGTTCCCGAAAGATCAGCGTGCGGTGCGCCCAGGGGCAGGCAAAACTGACATACAGGTGATAGCGCCCGCTTTCTGCGGCGAACCCGCCTCTGCCCGACGGGCCGGGGCTGCCATCGGCGGTCAGCCAGTTGCGAAACTGCGCGGCCGAGCGTTTGAAAGCTCCGCCGGTTGATTTGGTGTCATACCAGGTGTCATGCCACGTGCCGTCGATCAACAGGCCCATATCGGCTCCTCCGTTTGCGGTTCACAAGAACATATGATGCCGCGCCGAACCTTCCTACGTCACCAAGCGCGCAACCGGTCTGCACCCGTGCACATCCGGCGCTGGGATTTTCGTGCAACAGATCATTGGCAAGCCGCGCCATGTGACCCGGTTCACTGGATTTTTACATCCATGCCCTCACAATAAAGGGCACCGAAGGGGAATTTTTGTATGAGTACGTATGTTTCAAAGGAAATGCGCGCCGAGTTGGACGCCGCGCGAATCGCCACATTGAAGAAAACCAGCCGTTTGCGGGTGGAGATGGGCGACAATTACTTCAAGATCCTCAAATTGTGGAAAGACGGTTTCTCGGTCGAGGCCGCGACGACCCCGCGCTTGCGCGGGCTGGTCGACATCTATGACGGCGCGACCCACCTGTACCAATGCCTGATCATCGCCGATGAAGAGGAAGCGGGCGAAATGCGCTATGAATTCAAGCGCAACACCGTTGCCGCCGACAGCGCTCCGCTGGATTTCTACCGATCCCCCGATGCGCCGATCGCACTTCTGGGGCATGAGGACTAGGGGCGGATTTCCACCGTCCTACCGTGTTCCGTAAGGCTCCAAAACTGTGCTATCTCGATATTGGAAGTCGCAATGCAGCCTGCTGTCCAATCGCCGGGCAAGGTCGGTCCGACAATGCCGATGGGTTGCCAGTGGATGAAAATATCGCCACGGGGATCAACCCCTACTGCCGCGCAAGGGCGATGCCCTTCGGTTGCGGATAATTAAGCCCTAAGGACAGGTGAAATGCGCTTTGAGGATTGTCGCGATTGACGGCGAAAGTACCCTCGAGCGTATTGCCGTCGCCTCCCCGTACCTTATTGCCATCCGCTGCAAACCCCAGCGCGATATCGGGCTGCATCACCACCGCGCCCTTCAGAGTAGCGGTCAGGCGCCGGGCAGATTCCTCGATCAAAAAGGCCCGGCGCACCTGTTACTGCAAGTCGCCAAACGCCCGTTTCAGCCGGGCGCAGGCGTCTTCGACCCGTGATTTCTGGGTCGCCAGATTGAACCGCTCAAACGTCTCGCCGCCCGTGCCGAAACCGGGGCCCGATGAGGTCGCGATCTTTGCATCCTCGCGCAGGCGGCGGACAAATTCGGCGTGATCCATCCCGGTGCCCGAGAAATCGACCCAGGCCAGATAGGTCGCCTGCAACGGCATCGACCACAGTCCGGGAATTTCGGCGATGGCGGCATCGAACAGTTTCCGGTTGTCGATCAGATGCGCGATCTGCGCATCGACCCATTCCGCCCCCGCAGGGGAATAGGCGGCGGTAACCATGGCAACGCCCAGAGCGGATGGATCATAGTCCAGCGTGTAAAGCCGGTGCCGCATCGTGGCGCGCAGCTTGTCGTCGGGGATGATCAGGTTGCCGGTGCGTTGACCCGCGATGTTGAACGTCTTGGACGCCGCCGTCAGCGTCACCGTCCGGGGCCGCGCCTCGGGGGCGGCGACATCCATCGGCACGAAGGTGTTTCCAGGATAGACCAGATCGTGGTGAACCTCGTCTGAAACCAGAAGCAGTCCGTTGCGTTCGGCAAAGGCAGCTACAGCCCGCAGTTCATCCGGCGTCCAGACCCGGCCCGACGGGTTCTGCGGCGAACACCACAGCAGCAACTTCTCGGACCCGTCCAGCCGCGACTGCGCATCTTCCAGATCCAGCGCGTAAGTATCACCGTCGCGCACCAACGGGCATTCCACGACGCGCCGCCCGGTCTTGTTCACCTTATGGGCAAACTCGTGGTAAACCGGCGGGAAAATGACCACGCCATCACCCGGTTCGCTCCAGACATCCAGACACAGTGCAATGGCATTACCCAGGCCTTGCGCGGACAACACCCAGTCAGTGTCGATTTGCCAGTTGTGCCGGGTTTTCATCCACCAGGCGATGGCCTCAAGGTATTGCGGGTGCTGCCAGGAATACCCGAAAGTCCCTTGATCGGCCGCCGCGCGCACCGCTTCGATCACGCAAGGCGCGGTGGCATAATCGGAATCCGCCGTCCACATCGCCAAACCGTCCCGGGGTGAAACTCCGTACAATTGTTCCATCTTGTCCCACTTGGTACAGTTGGTTTCGCGGCGGTCGATCGGGTCGTTGAAAGTCATGTCTGCTCCATTTGTCACGCCGAAAGCTAGCCACTATTGACACAAGCGCAAGGGGGGCGTTGCGGCTGGGCGCGCGTTGCCCTAAATCAGCCTCATGAAACGTGATATTCTGATCCATCCCGATCCCCGCCTGAAAAAGGTCTGCGCGCCTGTGGCCGACCTGACGGACGCGCTGCGCACGCTGGCCGATGACATGCTGGAGACGATGTATGATGCGCCCGGCATTGGCCTTGCCGCGCCGCAGATCGGCGTACTCGAGCGGCTGATCGTGCTGGATTGCGTCAAGGAAGAGGGCGAAGCGCCGCGCCCGCTGATCATGTTCAACCCGGAAGTCATCGCCGCCTCGGAAGAAACCAATGTCTATGAGGAAGGCTGCCTGTCGATCCCTGAACAGTATGCCGAAGTGACCCGGCCCAAGGTGGTGGACGTGGCCTGGATGGACGAGAACGGCAATGCACGCACCGAAACATTTGACGGTTTGTGGGCAACCTGCGTTCAGCATGAGATCGACCACCTGAACGGAAAGTTGTTCATCGACTATCTCAAACCGCTCAAACGCCAGATGATCACCCGCAAGATGCAGAAGCTCAAACGTGAACGGGCCCGGACATGACCGTCCGCACCTGCCTGCCCTGGCCGGACAAGCGCCTGCGCACCAAGGCCGATGACGTCACCGAGATCACCGACGAAATTCGCGCCATCTGGAACGACATGATCGACACGATGGAGGCGATGCCGGGCGTTGGCCTCGCTGCGCCTCAGATCGGCGTCATGCTGCGGCTGGCCGTAGTCGACGGTTCGACCGAGCCGGGCCGGGCGATCCGGCTGGCGAACCCGGAAATCCTGCACAGTTCCATTGAGCTGCGCGAGCATGATGAGGCCAGCCCGAACCTGCCCGGTGTGTCGGCCAAGGTGAAGCGTCCGCGCGCGGTGACGGTGAAATATATCAATGAACAGGGCGTCGTCGACCGCCGCGACTTTGTCGGGATCGAGGCGACAAGCGTTCAGCATCAGATCGACCACCTGAACGGACGGATGTATTTCGACCGCCTCAGCAAGGTCAAACGCGACATGCTGCTGCGCAAGGCCAAGAAACTCACGTAGGCCGGGCTTCAGCCCGGCACCCCAGCACCTCCGGAGCCGACGATGCGCATAATCTTCATGGGAACCCCTGATTTCTCGGTCCCGGTGCTGGATGCGCTGGTCGAGGCCGGGCACGAGATCGCCGCCGTCTATTGCCAGCCGCCGCGCCCGGCCGGACGTGGGAAAAAAGACCGTCCGACCCCCGTACACGCCCGCGCCGAGGCGCTGGGCCTGACTGTCCGCCATCCCGTTTCGCTGAAATCAACCGAAGAACAGGCCAAATTCGCGGCACTGAAGGCAGATGTGGCCGTTGTTGTCGCTTATGGGCTGATCCTGCCGCAACCCGTTCTGGATGCGCCCGCGCGGGGGTGTCTGAACATCCATGCCAGCCTGCTGCCGCGATGGCGCGGCGCCGCCCCGATCCACCGGGCGATCATGTCGGGGGACGCGCAGACCGGTATCTGCATCATGCAGATGGAGGCCGGACTGGATACCGGCCCGGTCCTGCTGCGTCAGGAAACTGATATCGGGCCCGAGGAGACGACCGTCCAATTGCACGACCGGCTGTCTGACATGGGCGCCGGGCTGATCGTCGAAGCGCTTGCCAAACTGCCTGATCTGACACCCGAGCCGCAGCCCGATGATGGCGTAACCTATGCCACCAAGATCGACAAGGCTGAGGCGCGCATCGACTGGGCACGGCCCGCCGCCGAGGTTGATCGCCAGATCCGCGGCCTGTCACCGTTTCCCGGCGCATGGACGGATATCAGCGGCGAGCGCATCAAGCTGCTGGCGTCGCGTCTGGCCGAAGGGCAGGGCGCACCGGGCGAAGTTCTGGATGCAACCCTGCGCGTGGCCTGCGGTGACGGGGCGGTCGAACTGCTGCGCTTGCAAAGGGCGGGCAAAGGCGCGCAGGATAGGGAAACCTTTCTGCGGGGCTGGCCGATCCCAATTGGCACCCGGATGTCTGCGGAGTAAGCTGAATGTTCATGATCCTGATGGGCACCGTCGTGATCGCCGGAATCGTAGGGTATCTTTCTGAAAAGACGGGCTTTACGCATAACGGATATCTGCCCTCGATCATCATCTGCGTTGGCGGGGCTTTTCTGTTCTATTTCGTCCGTATCATGTTCGGCATCAGCTTTGGCCCGCCCGGTTTGGACGCAATGCTGTCCTCCATCGGTGCCCTGATCATCGTGCCGACGCATTGGAGGAAATGACATGCCGGTTGTCGCCCTGATCGTGATCGGAGCCGCCGCTGGTTTTCTCGCCACGCGATTGATGCGGATCGAAGCCGATATTCCCACCACCATGCTGATTGGCATCGTTGGCGCTCTGATTGGCGGCTTTGTGTTGCGGATGCTGGTGACTGTGATGGGCTGGCTTTCCGGCTTCGTGGGCGCTGTTTTGGGTGCGCTTCTGGTGATCTGGCTGTGGCAGAATTACCTGCGGCGCTGATGTCTTGACCTTTCGGTGCGTTAAGGGCCAGATCACGGCCGATCCGCAACGCAAGGAAGTCCAATGCCGCATGATCTGAAACCGGGTGACGTCGCCCTGATGGGTGTCCCGCTGGACCTGCATTCCTCATTCCTGCAAGGTCCGGCCTTTGCCCCGGGCCGCATCCGCGAGGCGTTGCATTCCGGTGCCGCCAATCTGACCGCCGAAGACGGCACCGATCTGGGCGCGACCGACCGGTTCAGGGACACAGGCGATCTGGACGTGTTCGAGATGCGCGGCCAGGAACCCATTGACCGGATCGAAACAGGGGCAGCCGAGCGCATCGCCACAGGCGCGCGGTTGTTGTCGCTGGGCGGCGATCATTCGGTCGCCTTTCCATTGATCAAGGCGCATTCCGAACGGTACGAAGGGCTGAACATCCTGCATATCGATTCACACCCCGATCTGTATGACGAACAGGATATCGGCCCGCTTGGCCATGGATGCCCCTTTGCCCGCGTGATGGAAAGCTGCCGGATCAACCGTCTGGTGCAAGTTGGCATCCGGACGATGAACACCCATCAGCGAGAGCAGGCCGAAAAGTTCGGGGTCGAGGTCATCGACATGCGCAACTGGCGATCCGACCTGCAGATTTCTTTCGAAGGTCCGGTCTACCTGTCGCTGGATCTGGATGCGCTGGACCCGGCCTTTGCGCCCGGTGTCTCGCATCACGAACCCGGTGGACTCAGCACGCGCGAGGTCATTGATCTGATTAACCGGTTTCAGGGCCAGCTGGTCGGTGCGGATATCGTGGAACTGAACCCGCATCGCGACCCTTATGGCATGACGGCCATGGTCGCGGCCAAGTTTGTCAAGGAAATCGGCGCGCGCCTGCTGCGCCGCTAGCGGTTGTCACAAACCTCGGCTGATCCAAGCCGCGGGGCGGTGCCGGTCGTCATGCCAAACAGTTCGGTCTCGGCCGCGGTCATCCAATGCATGCCCTCGGCCGGGGCTGCGGCCAGCGTGAACTAATAGAACTCCTCGGGCGCGCCGATATCGCGGAAATAGTCCAGATAGCGGTCGTGTTCGGGGTCGGTGGTTGGAATTTCGGTCGCAACGATGCCTGCCCCGCTCCAGCTGTGAACGCCGACGCAGGCGCCCGGCTGCAAAATGCGCCGCTTGCCGGCCAGGAACAGATCCGTTCCACCAGACGCAATCAGCCCGTTTGACGGAACGATGATGTCGAAGCCTGCATCATGCACTGCGCGGCTGAACACCACATTGGCGTCATCGTCCGCCGACCCTTCGATATTCAACAACACCAGCGTCCGGATGTCTGGGTTGCGCGCGACAACCTTTTCAAAGGCGGCAAGCGTGGTGTCATCGATTGTGCCGGTTGCGATGATCTGATCATCCCGGGCGACAAACTGCACAGGCTGGTAGAACGTGCCGCATGACGCCAGCAGGCTCAGGCAGGTGCAAATAATGGCTGGGCTGGTTTTCATCCGGATACTCGCACTGTGACGGCCATGAGGTATCAGCGCGCAGATGGCCCGTCCACCGGTCAGGGCGACACTGCGGCTCAGGCCTGCGCCTTTTTGGGCTTGAACGGGTCCATTCCGGCGCGGGCCAGTTCATCGGCACGCTCGTTCTCGGGGTGTCCGGCATGACCTTTGACCCATTCCCAGGTCACGTGGTGGCGCGACTGCGCTTCGTCCAGCCGCTGCCACAGATCGACATTCTTGACCGGTTTCTTGTTCGAGGTCTTCCAGCCGTTTTTCTTCCAGCCGAATATCCAGCCGGTGACGCCGTTTTTTACATAGGCGCTGTCGGTCACGATGGTGATTTCCGACGCCCGCTCCAGTGTTTCCAGCGCACTGATCGCGGCCAGCAATTCCATCCGGTTGTTGGTGGTTTCGGCTTCTCCGCCGTTCAGTTCACGCTCTTTCAAAATGCGTTCGCCATCCACCGCGCGCAAAAGAACACCCCATCCGCCGGGACCGGGATTTCCCGAACAGGCACCATCGGTGTAGGCAAACAGATCAGGCATGGGCGAAAACCAGAACGAACCCGTCACAGGACCCGGCCAGCCCTTTTCCCATCCCGGTCACGCAACGATCCAGCGTGAAACCGGCATCGGCCAGCGCCGTTTCGATCTCGGGTTGCGAATAATAGGTGTAGTACCGATCCAGATCGTCGCGATGTTCGCCCGTACCCAGCTTCATACCCAGAAACAGCTGGCCGCCGGGTTTCAGCGCCCCGTGGATCGCGCTCAGGTGTCGGGGGAAATCGGCGCGTGGGGCGTGCAGCAGGGAAAAGCTGGCATAGATGCCGTCGTATTCGGCCTCTTCGGTGACGTCCTCGAACGTACCCAGATGCGCATCCACCCCGTTTTCGCGGGCATGGTCCACAAAGGCTGGCGTGGCATCCAGCGCCCTGACCTTCAGGCCCTGCCGCATCAGAAACGCACTGTCCGATCCGGGGCCCGAGCCCAGATCCAGCACGTATCCGCCTGCGCCGACCGCGTCGGCAAAAGCCTGTCGTGCCTCAAGCTGTTCGGCAGGCAGCGGCATCTGCAGATAATCCGATACCCGGCTGGTATAGGCGTCGATCGTTTTCCGGTCCGGCATCACGCAGGTTCCCTCAGTACGCGCGGCACTTTGAACTCCACGTTTTCCACGGCGGTCTCGACCAGTTCGACGGTCACGTCGTAATGATCGCGGAAGGCGTCGATCACCTCGTTGACCAGCACTTCGGGGGCCGAGGCTCCGGCGGTGATAGCGATGCTGGAAATCCCCTCAAGCGCACGCCAGTCGATCTCGGTCGCGCGCTGCACCAGCTGTGCGTAATTGCACCCCGCGCGGGACGCGACCTCGACCAGACGGCGCGAGTTGGACGAGTTCGGTGCGCCCACCACCAGCAGGGCATCGGATTTCGGTGCTACCGACTTGACCGCTTCCTGCCGGTTGGTGGTGGCGTAACAGATGTCTTCCTTGTGCGGACCGACAATGGCGGGGAACCGCGCCTCAAGGGCCGCTACGATATCCCGCGTGTCATCCACCGACAGGGTGGTCTGCGTGACAAAGGCCAGCTTGCCCGGGTCGCGCACCTGTACCTGCGCCACATCGTCGACGGTTTCCACCAGCAGCACCTCGCCATCGGGCAGTTGCCCCATGGTGCCGACAGTCTCGGGATGGCCTTTGTGGCCGATCATGATCATCTGCAGCCCGGCATCCGCGTGGCGCTGTGCCTCGACATGGACCTTGGACACCAGCGGGCAGGTGGCGTCGACATAGATCATCTCGCGTTGGGCGGCTGTTGCGGGAACCGATTTTGGCACACCATGGGCGGAGAAGATCACCGGTCGGTCGTCGGGGCATTCGTCCAGCTCCTCGACAAAGACCGCGCCCTTGTCGCGCAGCCCGTCGACCACGAATTTGTTGTGCACGATCTCGTGGCGCACATAGACAGGCGCGCCCCATTTCTGCAGCGCCATTTCCACGATCTTGATGGCACGGTCCACACCGGCGCAGAAGCCCCGCGGGGCAGCAAGGTAGAGTGTCAGGGGCGGCTTGGTCATTGGGCGGTCTCCTTACGGCACAGGTATTTCTTTTCCTGGCCTTGGTCCAGACAGAACCGCGTCATCGATCTGACATGAATCGGTGTTACCAAGATGGTGTTTCAGCACCTGTTCCTAGTTAAAGAAAGCGCGGCCAGGATCCAGATCCTGACCGCGCATATTTTTTCCCCATCAAGAAAACGTTGGCCGGGTCAGTGCCCGCCAGCGACCGCGACACTGCGCGTCTCAGCGGGCATCTCGCGCGGAGGGCGGCCGATCACGTCGCGCAGGTCCTCGAGTTCGATAAAGTTGTCGGCCTGGCGGCGCAGCTCGTCCGAGATCATCGGCGGCTGGCTACGGATGGTCGAGACGACCGAAACGCGCACGCCTTGGCGTTGCAGGCTGGCAATCAGCGGGCGGAAATCCCCATCGCCCGAGAACAGCACGATATGATCCACGCGCGGTGCCAGTTCCATGGCATCGACAGTAAGCTCGATATCCATGTTCCCTTTGACTTTCCGACGCCCCATGCTGTCGGTGTATTCCTTGGCCGGCTTTGTCACCATGGTGAAGCCGTTATAGTGCAGCCAGTCGACCAGCGGGCGGATGGGCGAGTATTCGTCGTTTTCCAGTAGCGCCGTGTAATAAAAAGCTCTAAGCAGTTTGCCTCTGCGCATGAATTCCTGACGCAGCAACTTGTAATCGATATCAAAGCCGAGTGCTTTCGCGGCCGCATAAAGATTCGAGCCGTCGATGAACAGCGCCAGCCGTTCGTCCTTGTAAAACATAAATAGGTCCTTCCGGTATAATCCAGAGCGCCGCTTGTTACGTGAGTGAGCGAGTGAGAAAAATTATGGGCACCCCGATACCCCATAATTTAGTGCTTTTAATGTGTATCGCAAGTATGCAATTCGCCGAATATAGGGGGTGTAATGGTTAATTCTTCGTTAATCGCGGTTGTAGCGCTGGGCGCCAATCTCAGTCTGAGAGGAGCCGCGCCGGAAATGACCCTACGTCAATCTCTGGATGCGCTGGCGCACCGGGGTGTGGTGATTCGCTCTGTCAGCCGCTTTTTTGCGACCCCCTGTTTTCCCGCCGGTGCGGGTCCGGATTACGTCAATGCCGCGGCTTTGATCGAAACGGATCTGGCACCGGAAGACCTGCTTCAGATCCTACACGGGGTCGAGCATGAGTTCGGGCGCGAACGCGCGCAGCGCTGGGGGATGCGGACGCTGGATCTGGATCTGGTCTGTTACGGCGACCAGGTGCATCCGGACCGGGCGGAACATGACCGCTGGCGCACCCTGCCGACGCAGGACCAGGCCCGTCAGGCCCCCGACCAATTGATTCTGCCGCACCCACGCCTTCAGGACCGGGCTTTCGTGCTGGTTCCGATGGCGGACGTGGTACCCGACTGGCAGCATCCCGTACTGGACCGGACGGTGACCGAGATGGTCGCAGCTCTGCCGCCTGAAGATGTTGCGCAGGTTACGCCGCTGTGATCCGCGCATTTTCGGTATTTCCCGCTTGTCAATGCCGGGATTCGCGCTTAGATAATCCCCTTCCTGACATGGATTCAGTAACGGAGAGCGCTCAATGGCCCGCGTGACGGTTGAAGACTGCGTAGACAAGGTACCGAACCGGTTCGAACTGGTGATGCTCGCCGCCCATCGTGCGCGCGAGATTTCTGCCGGTGCGTCGATCACCGTGGACCGTGACAACGACAAGAACCCCGTCGTGTCGCTGCGCGAGATTGCGGACGAAACCCAAAGCGCGGATGACCTGCGCGAGCGTCTGATCGAAGCCAACCAGACCCAGATCGAGGTTGATGAGCCGGAAGAAGATCAGATGGCGCTGCTGATGGGTGCGGAATCGGACAAGCCTGCCGATGACGACATGTCGGAAGAAAAGCTCCTGCGCGCTCTGATGGAGGCACAGGGTCAGGGGTAAGCCCAAAGAATGAGGGTGCGGACCGGATGATTTCTGCTGACGACCTGATTGCGCTGGTCCGCAACTACAACCCAAAGACAAATGCTGATCGCATCGCCCGCGCCTATGAGTTCGGGATGCAGATGCACGAAGGGCAGTTCCGCCATTCCGGCGAGCCCTATTTTTCCCATCCGGTTGCCGTTGCCGCCATCCTGACCGAACAGCGTCTGGATGATGCAACGATCATCACGGCGCTGCTGCACGACACGATCGAAGACACCAAAGCCAGCTATGGCAAGGTCTCGGAACTGTTCGGCGATGAGGTCGCCAAACTGGTCGACGGCGTCACCAAGCTGACCAACCTGCAACTCTCCAGCCGCGAAACCAAGCAGGCGGAAAACTTCCGCAAGCTTTTCATGGCCATGTCCAAGGACCTGCGGGTCATTCTGGTCAAGCTGGCTGACCGACTGCACAACATGCGCACCATCAAGGCGATGCGCCCGGAAAAGCAGGTGCAAAAAGCGCGCGAGACGATGGATATCTATGCGCCGCTCGCAGGCCGCATGGGGATGCAGTGGATGCGCGAGGAACTCGAAGACCTCGCCTTCCGCGTCCTGAACCCCGAAGGCCGCCAGTCGATCATTCGCCGCTTCATCACCCTGCAACGCGAAACCGGCGACGTGATCCACCGCATCACCGGCGACATGCGGCATGAGCTGGAAAAGGCGGGCATCGAGGCCGAGGTCTTTGGCCGCGCCAAGAAACCCTATTCGATCTGGCGCAAGATGCAGGAAAAGGATCAGGGCTTCTCGCGCCTCTCGGACATCTACGGATTCCGCATCATCACGCCCAGCGAGGAAGATTGCTATCGCACCCTCGGGGCCATTCACCAGCGCTGGCGCGCGGTGCCCGGTCGGTTCAAGGATTATATCAGCCAGCCGAAATCGAACGGCTACCGCTCGATCCACACCACGGTTTCGGGGCGTGACGGCAAACGGGTCGAAGTTCAGATTCGCACCCGCCAGATGCATGACGTTGCCGAAACCGGTGTCGCCGCGCACTGGTCCTATCGCGATGGCGTGCGCTCGGAAAACCCGTTTGCCGTCGACCCGGCCAAATGGATCGCCAATCTGACCGAACAGTTCGACAACGAGGATGATCACGAAGACTTCCTCGAAGCGGTCAAGTTGGAGATGTATTCCGACCAGGTGTTCTGCTTCACACCCAAGGGTGACGTGGTGAAACTGCCGCGCGGGGCGACACCGATCGACTTTGCCTATGCCATTCATACCCGCATCGGGCACGCCTGCGTGGGGGCAAAGGTCGATGGTATCCGGGTGCCGCTGTGGACCCGGCTCAAGAACGGACAGTCGGTGGACATCATCACCGCCGATGGCCAGACGCCGCAGGTCACATGGCTGGAGATTGCCGTCACCGGCAAGGCGCGCACTTCGATACGGCGCGCCCTGCGCGAGGTTGACCGCGAGCGGTTCATCAAACTGGGCAAGGAACTGGCCCGCGCCGGGTTCGAACATGTGGGCCGCAAGGCCACCGACAAGGCGCTGGACACCGCCGCCAAGCACCTGCGCCTGAAGGATCGTCATGAATTGCTGGCCCGTCTCGGCAGCGCCGAACTGACCGCGCACGAGGTGGTCAGCGCCGTCTATCCCGAACTGACCCAGGACGACGGCGATGCCATCCCGCTGCGCCGCGCGGTCATCGGGCTTGAGGCGGGGCAGAAATTCGACCGCGCGCCCTGTTGCCAGCCGCTGCCGGGTGAACGCATCGTTGGCATCACCTATCGCGGCAAGGGCGTGGTGGTCCATGCCATCGACTGCGACCGCCTGTCCGAATTCGAGGATGAGCCCGAGCGTTGGGTTGATCTGCACTGGCATCACGGCACCCATCAGGCTGTTTATGGCGCGACACTTGATCTGACCATCGGCAATGATGCCGGTGTGCTGGGGCGAATCTGCACATTGATCGGCGAGAAAAAGGCCAATATCTCGAACCTGGAATTTGTCGACCGAAAACCGGATTTTTACCGCCTGCTGATCAATGTCGAACTGCGTGATCTGGAGCAGTTGCATTCGCTGATGCTGATGCTCGAAGCGGAAAGCGACGTTGCCGCGGTGGAGCGTTTCAGGGATCGGACTAAAACCGCAGTGGCGGCTGGTTGAGAGAGGGTGATCACGAGTGGTTTTCAAGCGCCGAGACCGACGCTCGCCTGCCCGGATCGCTTCGGAATTTGTCTATCCCCGTGGGGGCTGGACCCGTGCCTTTCACTATGTCAAACACCGCGTCCGTCGCCTGCCTGACACGCCCGAACGCATTGCGCGCGGTATCGGGGCAGGGGTCTTTGCCGCGTTCACCCCTTTCTATGGTCTGCACTTTCTGGTCGCGGCGGTCGGCGCGCGGCTGATCAACGGCAATATCCTGGCCTCCCTCAGCGGCACGTTTTTTGGCAATCCTCTTACTTATGTCCCCATCGGTGTGATCTGCCTGCAAACCGGGCATTTCCTGCTGGGAACCGAGTTCGAAAAAAGCGAAACCCGGGGTCTGATGGGCAAGTTCGCCGATGCCATGGGCGATCTGAAGGACAATTTCTTCGCGATGTTCACGGACCGGGTCGCAGACTGGGACGGACTGAGTATCTTCTATAGCGAGGTATTTTATCCCTACATGATCGGCGGCGTCCTCCCGGGCCTTCTGGCCGGGATAATCTGCGGGTATCTCAGCCTGCCGCTGATCCGCAAATACCAGCAGCGCCGCCGGGCGAAGATCAAGGCGAAGTTTGAAGAAATCAAACGGCTGGCCGGTGCAAAGACTGCCGTTCCCGAAACAAAGCCTCTAGGCTCGGGCCAAAACCAGAAAAAGGAATCGCGTGATGTCTGACAACTATCTGCGTCTGGGCGTGAATATCGACCACGTGGCCACCGTGCGCAACGCCCGTGGCGGGGACTATCCCGACCCTCTACGCGCCGCAAGGATCGCGGAAGAGGCGGGCGCGGACGGCATCACCGCGCATTTGCGCGAAGATCGCCGCCATATCTCGGACGCCGATATCGACGGGCTGATGGAGGTTCTGACCGTGCCCCTGAATTTCGAAATGGCCGCGACCGACGAGATGCAAAAAATTGCCCTGCGCCACAAACCGCACGCAGTGTGCATCGTTCCGGAAAAGCGTGAGGAACGCACCACCGAAGGCGGGCTCGAAGTCGCGCGCGAGGAAAACAAGCTGGCCCATTTCATCGCCCCCCTGCGCGATGTCGGCTGCCGCGTGTCGATCTTCATCGCCGCCGACAAGCGCCAGATCGACGCCGCCCACCGTATCGGTGCCGAGGTGATCGAACTGCATACCGGCGCCTATTGCGATTTCCACGCCGAAGGCCGCATGGAAGACGCCGCGCGCGAGCTGGAAGCGCTGCGCGAGATGTCCACATACGCCCATTCGCTGGGGCTCGAAGTTCACGCGGGCCATGGCCTGACCTATGAATCGGTCAAACCCGTTGCCGCTTTCCCCGAGGTGCGCGAACTCAATATCGGCCATTTCCTGATCGGCGAGGCGATTTTCCGGGGCCTAACACCAACGATTGCCGAGATGCGCCGCCTGATGGATGAGGCGCGCGCATGATCACGCCCGCCTTTGTCGCGATCTGGTTTGCCTGGCTGATGGCCGGGGGCTCTCCGGGTCCGGCGACGATGGGCATCGCGGGCACCGCCATGAACGAAGGCCGTCGCGCGGGCCTGGTGTTTGCACTGGGAATCTGCGCCGGTTCCGCTGCATGGGGCGTCGCGGCGGCGCTCGGGCTGTCGGCGATCATGCTGGCCAATGTCTGGGTGTTCGAGGTGATCCGTTATATCGGCGTGGCTTATCTGGGCTGGCTGGCCCTCAAGGCCCTGCGCTGCGCCTTGTCCGCGGATGAGGTCGCGCTGGGCAAACCGGTCACTGGCTCGCTCCGCACGATCTTCGCCAAAGGTGCCGCCATCCACCTGACCAACCCCAAGGCGATCCTCAGCTGGGGCTCGATCTACGCCATCGTCGCCCCGAACGATGCCAGCCTTGCGATGCTGCTGGGTTATTTTGCAATGCTCTACGCAGGCTCACTGCTGATCTTCATCGGCTACGCTTTCCTGTTCTCGTCCGAGCGCATGGTTCGCTCCTACCGCCGCGCCCGCCGCTGGTTCGATTTCGCCTTTGCCGGTTTCTTTGGCGTGGCGAGTTACAAGATACTGACGGTGCGGGTGTCGTGATGCGAGAAAATTTCACTCTAACGCTTCTCGTTTGAAACGCCTCTCGTTTGACGCGTAACCTCTTGGAAAATAGAAAATAGAAAATAGAAAATAGAAAATAGAAAATAGAAAATAGAAAATAGAAAAATGAAAAAACCGAGTCTCCAGAATTTTGCTCTATGGTTGATTGCAATACGCGTAGCTATGGTATTCATTGATTTGCTATCTTTAGCGTTTTTTAACTTTGAGATTTCGTCATTTGCAGTTTCGATCGCACCGGTATTCGGAGCGGCGGTGGCCTCGGGGCAAAAGTATGTCCGCGAGAACGGGCGATTGTTGGCAGCTAGCCAGGGATGGCGATTTGCGGTGCTGGCGACTCTGGTTTTCATTTGTGTAGAAGCCGTTGTGACATCTACTCTCGGTCTGATCTTAGTCGGGCCAACCTTTTACTACGTTTTTACCTCTGTACTCTCCAGCGGCAGTAGTGGGGTATTCATTGGCGTGATGCTTTTCTATATCGTTATTGTCTTCATTTCGGTCCGAATTTTCTTTTCCATGGCGGCAAAAAGAGAACTTAAAGCACTGGAAAAGAACGCTCAAAAGGGAATGTAACGTTTGATCCTGGGCATCGGCACAGACCTCGCAAATATCGACCGCATTCAGGGCACGCTCGACCGGTTCGGCGACCGGTTCCGCAACCGTGTTTTCACCGACACCGAACAGCGCAAGGCCGAGCGCCGCCACGACACCGCCGGAACCTACGCCAAACGCTGGGCCGCAAAAGAGGCGTGTTCCAAGGCGCTGGGCACCGGTCTGCGCATGGGCATTGCGTGGAAAGACATGGCCGTGACCAATCTGCGCACCGGCCAGCCCATTATGCACGTCACCGGCTGGGCCGCCGAACGGCTGAAGGAAATAACGCCCGAAGGTTATGAGGCCATCATCCACGTCACCCTGACGGACGACCACCCCTGGGCGCAGGCCTTTGTTGTGATCGAGGCGCGCCCCGTTCAAGATCGCCCCGCACAGCCTTGACTTGCCTCCGGTCGACCCGCATGTAGCAACCCAATAAGCCAAGGACCGGAGAGCAGTATGGCCGAGGAAGCCAAATCAGGTAACGCCGTCTGGGAGACGATCAAAACCATCGTCTATGCCCTGCTGATCGCGGGCATTTTCCGTACCCTGTTCTTTCAGCCCTTCTGGATCCCGTCCGGCTCGATGAAGCCCACCTTGCTGATCGGCGACTTCCTGTTCGTGAACAAGATGGCCTACGGCTACTCCTACGCGTCCTGCCCCAGCGTGATCATTCCCAGCGTCGGTCTAAACATCGATGCCGAGGATATCTGCGGCTGGATGCAGGGGGATGACAATACGCGCATCTGGGGCGGCGAGCCCGATCGCGGCGATGTCATCGTTTTCCGCCACCCCGTCACAGGGCGCGATTTCATCAAGCGGCTGATCGGCCTGCCCGGCGACCGCATTCAGGTCCGCGACGGGGTGATCATCCTGAACGGCACACCCGTGCAGCAAACCCCCGACGGCGTGTTCACCGAAATTGCCGAACCGCAAGGCCCGCAGGGTCTGCGCCCGCGCTGCGAAAACGGCCCTGTCGGCATTGGCGGTGCCTGCGAAAAAAGCCGCCTGATCGAAACCCTGCCGAACGGTGCTTCCTACGAGGTGCTGAACATCCGCAATCAGGGGTCCGACAACACCGGCATCTACACGGTTCCCGAAGGCCACTATTTCTTCATGGGCGACAACCGCGACAATTCCAGCGACAGCCGCGTGCCACAGTCCGCAGGCGGCGTCGGCTATGTTCCTTATGAAAACCTGATCGGCCGCGCCGACCGGATCATGTTCTCGTCCGCTGGCCGTTCGATGCTGTTCTTCTGGACCTGGCGGGGCGACCGCTTCTTCAAGGCGGTCAATTGAAGCTTTCAGCCGAAATAAAAGCCTTCCAGCGGCGTTTGGGGTACGAATTCAAAAGCCCCGAACTGCTGCTGCGCGCGCTGACCCACGGATCGGTGTCCTCGACGACCCGGCCCGACAATCAACGGCTCGAGTTTCTGGGCGACCGGGTCCTGGGCCTGGTGATGGCCACCGCCTTGCTTGAGGCGGACAAGAATGCCTCCGAAGGCCAACTGGCCCCGCGATTCAACGCACTTGTTCGCAAAGAGGCCTGCGCCGACGTGGCCCGCCAGATTGATCTGGGCGCGGTCCTGAAACTGGGCCGGTCCGAGATGCTGTCCGGCGGGCGCCGCAAACAGGCCTTGCTGGGGGACGCGATGGAGGCGGTGATCGCCGCCGTCTACCGCGATGCGGGGTTTGAGGCTGCCCGCGATGTCATCCTCGCGCTCTGGGGCGATCGTATTCACAAGGTCGAGGCGGACGCCCGCGACGCGAAAACCGCGCTGCAGGAATGGGCGCAGGCCCGCGGTCAAAAGCCGCCCGCTTACGTCGAAGTCAAGCGCAGCGGTCCGGATCACGCCCCGGTCTTCACCATTGCGGCCCGTCTGCAGGACGGAACCGAGGCGCAGGCCACCGCCGGATCGAAACGGCAGGCGGAACAGGCGGCAGCCAAGGCGCTGCTGGAAAATCTCGCGAAATAGCCCGACAGGGATCATTCTTCATCTGGCCGAAAGTATCCCGGGGGTGAGCCCGGATGACATCCGGGCGAGGGGGCTGGCCCCCTACCGGCTGGATTAGCGCGGCCGATCCGACGCTTAGACCACCCGGATATACGCGGTCAGCCCGGTTTTCTGATGCTCGATTACATGGCAATGAAACGCCCAGTCGCCGGGATTGTCCGCGACAAGCGCGATCTCGGCCACCTCGTCCTTCAGCAACAGCATCGTGTCCGTCATCAGAGGCGGCAGTTGGCGCAGGTTCGATTTCAGCGGCACAAAGGCCAGCCCATGCAGGTGGATCGGATGCAGATTGGGCGATTCATTGCGCAGCCGCAGTACGTAGGTTTTGCCCATCTCCAATGTGGCCAGCGGGCCGACACCCTGAGCCGCATCGCCGGGCCACGGGGTTCTGTTGACCGACCAGAAGTTGTAACCCAGCGAACCGCAGAACCCGTTATTGGGCGCGCCGCCCTCGGGTGTCCAGCCAAAGACGAATTCGTGCACCTCGGCCCGCACCAGATCCGGCCTGGCGACCGGGTTGATGGGCAGGGGGCGCAGGTCCCGCAAGTCCCGCGAAAGCGCGGCTCCGACAGACCGCAGTCGCGCCATGGCAACCGGTGCACTTCCCGGCAGTTTCGCCATCAGATCGACGGTTCGCCCTTCATCGGCAGGCATCGCAACGGCAAAGTCGACCCGTTGGCCGGGACCGACCAGCAAGGGGTCTGCCACGCTTGGCATCGGCAGCGCGATTTCGACCGGATGACCATCCCAGGCGATAATCCGCGCCTCGGCCCCGGCCAGATGCAGTTTGTAGATGCGGGTCGTATCCGAATTGAGAACCCGCAGCCGCACCAGGCTGCCCGCCGGATGATCATAGGCCGGCCCCGTCAGCCAGTTCGCCGTCTGAACATTTCCGAACGTACCCGCCCGCGCGGCCCCGCGCGCGGTAAAGGCAGGCAGAAACTGCCCGTCCTCGCCCAAGCGGAAATCCCGGAGGTTGACCACTTGCTCACTATCAAAGCCGGGGTCTTCGGCCTCGGCGATGACCATCACCCCGGTCAGCCCATGGGCCATCTGCTCCATCGTCATGCAATGCGGGTGATACCAATAGGTTCCGGCATCCGGTGGCGTGAATTCATAGGTAAAGACCTCATCCGTTCCGATCGGCATCTGGGTCAGATAAGGCACCCCGTCCATCTGGTTGGCAATCCGCATCCCGTGCCAGTGCATGGCGGTGTAATCGGGCAGAGTGTTGCGCACCGGCAGGCGCATCACCTCACCCTGCGTGCCATACAGAACCGGCGGCGGTGCGTCGGGTGACAGGCTGACCATGCCCGTGGTCACCTGATCCTTAAGCGCAAAGCTGGCCGGTTGAATGACCAGTTCCTGCGTACCTGCTGCCAGTCCCAATCCACCCAGACTCAATGCGCCTGCGGCAGCCCCACTGCCCAAAAGAAACTCACGGCGTTTCATATGTGCCTCATTTTCGGATTTGATCGCCTGGCTGGGTTCGGCTGAGCGCACGGTATTCGTGCCATCCCGGACGCATGGCGGCAATGCGACAAATCCCTCTGGCCCGCATGGCCAATCTGCTATAGGGATGCGCAGTTGCAAACAGGATCGCATTGAACATGACCACACGCGCCGGATTTATCGCCCTGATCGGAGAGCCCAACGCAGGCAAATCCACCCTGCTGAACCGCATGGTCGGGGCGAAGGTTTCCATCGTGACACACAAGGTGCAGACCACCCGTGCCCGAATTCGCGGCGTGGCGATGGAAGGCGACGCGCAACTGGTCTTTGTCGACACGCCGGGCCTGTTCAAGCCCCGCCGCCGCCTGGACCGCGCCATGGTCGCCGCCGCTTGGGGCGGGGCGGCGGATGCCGATGTCGTCGTGCTGATGGTCGAGGCCCATCGCGGCATCACCGAAGGGGTCGAGCGTATCCTCGAAGGTCTCGAGGAGATCGGTCAGGGCCGCATCGTTGCGCTGGCAATCAACAAGATCGACAAGGTGCCGTCCGAGAAACTTCTGACCCTGACAAGCGATCTGAACGCACGCTATCCGTTTGCCGAAACCTTCATGATTTCGGCGGAAAAGGGCCATGGCGTCGATGACCTGCGCAAATGGCTGGCTTCGGAATTGCCCGAAGGCCCGTGGCTTTACCCCGAGGACCAGATCGCCGATCTGCCCCTGCGCATGATCGCCGCCGAGATGACGCGCGAGAAACTGACCCTGCGCCTGCATCAGGAACTGCCGTACCAGCTGACCGTCGAGACCGAGAACTGGGAAGAACGCAAGGACGGTTCCGCCAAAATCGATCAGGTCATCTATGTCATGCGCGATGGCCACAAGGGCATCGTGCTGGGCAAGCGCGGCGAGACGATCAAGGCCGTCAGCCAGGCCGCGCGGGCAGAGTTGGAAGAGTTCCTCGACCGCAAAATCCACCTGTTCCTGCAGGTCAAAGTCCGACCCAACTGGCTGGAAGAATCCGAACGCTATTCGGAAATGGGTCTGGATTTCAAAGACGGCAACGCATGACCCGACTGACGGCGGAATTCTGGGTCCATGCCTATCTGGCGCGGCTTCGCTTTCAGGAAATTCCTGCCTTCGTCGTGGCCCATGGCGACGACACGGCAGGCGCGGTGCTGATCAAGCTGAACACGCTTGACGGGCAGGCCACGGCCTTCCAGCGCAGCTTTGATCTGATGAGCGGCGAACGCAAATGGGTCGAACTGTCCGGCGGCCCCGAGCCGGACGTGGACGCCGCCATCCAGCGCCAACGCAGCTTTGACCCCGATCTCTGGGTGATCGAGGTCGAGGACCGGCAGGGCCGGCATTTGTTGGGGGAAGAGGGGTTGGAATGATCCCTGCTTCGAAGGGTCTTTGACGCACGGATCAAAGCGTCTATTTTGAACCTGCTCCTGGCCAGAACGGACTGGCCTATCCGGGAAACAACACAAGACGATGAGGTGTTCGCGTGGCTGAAACACTCGCTGAGAAACTGGAAAAATCCGAGCTTGGCCACTGGATGCAGCGGTTCGAGGGCTTCATGGTTTTCGTCGGAGTCTTCGGCCCGTTCGCCACCCTTCCGCAATTGATCAAGCTCTACTTTACTCACTCCCAGCACGCCACCGGTCAGTCACTGCTTTCGTGGTCGCTCTATGCCGGTCTGTCGTTTCTGTGGTTCGCCTACGGGTTGGTGGTCGGCAAACTGCCGATTTACGTGGGCAACGGAATCTCGATGGTGCTGAATCTGCTCATGGTCATCGGCATCCTGATCCACGCGGGCGTGACGTTCTGACCTCGCATTCTGTGGAACCACTCTGGCCTTACCACCCGCCGCTTTTCTGTGTGATATCGTGCCCGGTGGCGCTGAGCGTATCACCGGCAAACATTTTCACCTTGGGCGCAAACGCCTGAAAATATGGCTGCGACTGCACATGGGCCAATGTCTCGGCACTGTCCCAGCGACCCCAGTGAAACCGGGACACACCATCATCGGCCACCGCAACCTGATAGGCGAATTTCCCTGCGGCCTCGGGGTCGGCGTCGATCGCCGCGATGAACGTGTTTATGGCTTCCAGCCATTCAGTCTCGTCGCCATCGTAGCGATATGTGATTGTAATTCCGCGCATCATATCTCATCCCTATTTAACTCTAATGTTAATTAGAGAGTGATATCGCCTGCACGTCAAGCTTTCATGGTTGCGGTCCAGACCCGCCACAGGTCAAATGGGCACAGCAAACGGCACGGGGCCCATTTGGACTGGCGCGATCACGGCATACTTCTGACCTCTCGCCGCCATGGCGAAACGGCGGCGATTATCGAGGTCTTTACCCAGACCCATGGACGTCATGCCGGTGTCGTACGTGGCGGGGCCAGCCGCAAGATTGCGCCGATCCTGCAGCCCGGTGCGCAGCTGGATGTGCTGTGGCGGGCGCGGCTTGAAGAACATATCGGAACTTTTCAGGTCGAACCCCTGCGATCGCGCGCGGCGGCGGCCTTTTCAGGACGTCTGGCGCTGGCCGGGCTGAACACGGTGTTGTCGCTTCTGTCCTTCTGCCTGCCCGAGCGAGAACCGCATCCGGGCATCTACAAGCAGACTGAACAGTTGATGGACCTGCTGGGGCAGGATGACATCTGGCCACTGGCCTATTTGCGCTGGGAACTGGCGCTGCTAGAGGAATTGGGTTTCGGCCTCGATCTCTCGGCCTGCGCTGTAACAGGCGCGACCGAGGGGTTGATCTATGTCTCCCCCAAAACCGGGCGCGCGGTCAGTGCAGCCGGAGCGGGAGAGTGGGCCGACCGATTGTTGCCGCTGCCCCCCTGCCTGCGCGGCGAAGGGCAGGCACCGGATGCCGAGATCGTCGAAGGGTTGAAAACAACGGGCTATTTTCTGGAACACCGGGTAGCGCCTGCACTTGGCCACCACCCCTTGCCGGCGGCCCGGGCGCGGTTTCTGGATCAGCTCACTCGGCGGCTTTGAACACCATCTCGTGCCCGTCCTCATTGCGTAGGATCAGCACATCGCCCGACACCTCGGACTGGGTCATCGCCAGCAGGGCCGCGAAATAGAAACCTTCGGCCTCAAGCCCCGCACAGGCCGCGCGGGTTGCGTTCAGGTCGGTGACCTCGAACCACGGATAAGGCGCGTTCAAGGTGCCGCTGTAGCTGTTGCAAGGTGCGTTGCCTTCGATCCTGCCCTCTTCGGGGAACCGCAGCAGGGCGCTGGCTTCAAATGACTGCCCGTCGATTTCCTGCAAGGTCCATGTGCGGTCCGCCGCGCCATAGGCGGCCACGGATTCGTCCTTGTTGCATTGCAGCAACGCCAGCAGGGGCAGAGTCAGGATCAGGCGTGTCATGACGGTATCTTATCCTTTTGCGTATGTTGGCGAAACCTGTGTGGTCCAGATCAATAAGGTATCTCGCCGCTCAGCAATTCAGCGCGCACCTCGCTTCGGGGCCGCCAGTTATACTTGGTATCCTCGCGCACCGGTGCCCAGTGCAAGGCGCCGCTGTTGCGCCACGGGTCTAGGATAATGCCGTCATACAACGACGCCCCAGTGGCGCTGATCGACGCCGAATGGTGGATGATCCGGAACGCCGTCGGCGGAGACGTGGCCCAGTTCAGGTCAAGCGTGCGGAAATCCTCCTGCCGCAGCCGCTTCGTCATGGCCTCGGCCCAGTCATTGCACAACCCATATTCGCGAAAACCGTTGATGACCTTGGCGTTGTGGATGATGGCCGGATCCTCGACCTGCCATTCCCGCGCCAGACGCTGCGAATAGGTGTAAGCGATTGTGGCGGCCCTTTGCGCCTCGGCCGGGTCAACGTCGGGGCCGAGGCCTCCGATCGCTTGCGCCAGCGCGTCGATGTCGCTTTGGCCCGCTGTCGGCTGCGTGGTCGCGCAGCCGCTCAGGGCGATCGCGGTTAGGGTCACCCAAAGTGCAAGAAATATTCTGGTCATTCTTTGTTTACCAACTGCCCGTGTGGTTCCGTCTGTTCCACGGGATGCTCTACCCCAGTTTCGCGCGGAATCAGAGGGGGAAATTTTCATGCCCCGATTCAGAGGCACATCCTGGTAGGCAACCGAGTTCGCCAGGGTTTGCGCATGTGAAATACGAACGACCGGAAGGTCCAGGCGCGTGCAAATCCGACAAAACAAGAAAAGACCCGGTGCAAGACCGGGTCCAGTTGGGGAAACAGAGATGCCGAAAACCGGTCAGCCGAGCAGACGTCGCGCGATAACCTGAGCCTGAATTTCGGCAGCTCCTTCGAAAATGTTCAGAATGCGCGCATCACACAGCACGCGGCTGATCTTGTATTCCAGCGCAAAGCCGTTGCCGCCATGAATTTGCAGCCCGTTATCCGCTGCCGCCCATGCGACACGCGCGCCCAGCAGCTTGGCCATTCCGGCCTCAAGATCGCAGCGCTGGCCATGGTCTTTTTCCCAGGCGCTGAAGTAGGTCAGCTGCCGCGCGATCATGATCTCGACCGCCATCATGGCCAGCTTGCCCGACACACGCGGGAAGTTGATCAGAGATTTGCCAAACTGTTTGCGGTCCTGCGCGTATTGCATGGCAATATCCAGCGCGCATTGCGCCACGCCAATGGCGCGTGCCGCCGTCTGGATACGCGCGGATTCGAAGGTTTCCATCAACTGCTTGAAGCCTTTTCCTTCTTCGCCGCCCAGCAGGTTTTCGCCCTTGACGTGGAAGCCGTCAAAACCCAGCTCGTATTCCTTCATGCCGCGATAGCCCAGCACCTCGATCTCACCGCCGGTCATGCCGGGGGTGGGGAAGGGGTTTTCATCCGTACCGGGCGTCTTTTCCGCCAGGAACATGGACAATCCGCGGTGATCGGTGGTGTCGGGATTGGTGCGCGCCAGCAGGGTCATCACATGGGTGCGCGCCGCATGCGTGATCCAGGTTTTGTTGCCGGTGATCTTGTAATCACCGTTCTCGTCCTTGACCGCACGGGTGCGCAGGCTGCCAAGGTCCGAGCCGGTGTTGGGTTCGGTGAACACGGCAGTCGGCAGAATCTCGGCGCTGGCGATCTTGGGCAACCATTGCGCCTTTTGCTCATCCGTGCCGCCCGCAATGATCAGTTCAGCCGCGATCTCGGACCGGGTCCCCAGTGAACCAACGCCGATATAGCCGCGTGACAGTTCCTCGGACACTACGCACATCGAGGCTTTGGACAATCCGAACCCACCGAATTCTTCGGGAATGGTCAGGCCGAAGACGCCCATTTCCGCCAGTTCTTCAATGATCTCGATCGGGATAAGTTCATCCTTGAGGTGCCAGTCATGCGCGTTCGGTTCGACCTTTTCCTGCGCATAGCGGCGGAACTGGTTGCGGATCATTTCAAGCTCTTCGTCCAGACCCGAGGCGCCGAACATGGTGGCGCCGGACTGATCCTGCATCAGCGCGACCAGACGGCTGCGTGCGGCCTGTGAATTGGCCTGTGCCATCAGGGTTTGAACTTCGGAACACTGGAACCCGGACAACGCGTCCCAGCCCAGCCCCAGATCCTGCAGGCGCACAACCTCGCCTTGGTTCATCGGAATGCCGCCCGCGACCTGATGCAAGTATTCGCCAAAGGCGATCTGGTGTAGCATCTGTTCGATTTCACCGAACTTGCCGTCGGCCTCCAGCGTTTCGGCCCAACGCTGCATCTGTTGCAGGGATTGATTATAGGTAGCCAGCCATGCAAGGCCGTGCGCGGCGGTCTGGTTGGCTTCGATCAGTGCCCCCGAAATCTTACCGTCAGCGCTGACCATATCGCGGACGGATTCCCGCGCCCGTTCAAAAACCGCCTCGACCGCCGGAACGGCAGCTCGGGTCAGGGTCAGCAGATCGGGCAAAATCGCAGGTGTCGTCATCTGGGTCATATCCTGTCCGTCGTGGGCCATGAATCACGTCCTTCTCTGGGTCGTCTGGTCATATCATGCTGCACGTGCAGCGCAACAAAAATACGAAATTTGCAGGTAAAAAGTTCAAAAATTACCCGATGAGTTTTGCAGTGCAGAGAAATCTGGGAATGGTATCAACGAGGCATGACATGGTTTTCAATACTCTCGACACAGGATCTGGCGCTGGCCGTTTCGATTGCCTTTCTTGCCGGTTGCATCAAGGGAATGGTCGGATTTGCCATGCCCATGGTTCTGGTTTCGGGGCTGAGCATCTTCTTGCCGCCCGAATGGGCCGTGGCCGGGCTGATCCTGCCAACTTTGGTCACAAACGGAGTTCAGGCGTTGCGCGAAGGTGTCCCCGCAGCGGTGTCGTCCATCCGACGGTTCCGTGTGTTTCTGATCGTGGGGCTGCTGTTTTTGTTTGCGGGTGCCCAACTGGTCAGCCTGGTTCCGCCGCGAACGCTGTTGCTGATGATCGGCGCACCGGTGACCTTCTTTGCGCTGATTCAGGTCTTGGGATCAAAGCTGACATTGTCGAAACCTTCAGCCTGGATTGAGGCGGCGATGGGTTCGGTTGCCGGTTTCGTGGGCGGCATGTCAGGCATCTGGGGGCCGCCGACCGTGATGTACCTGACGGCCCTGAACACGTCGAAGGCAGATCAGATGCGGGTTCAGGGCGTCGTTTACGGGCTGGGTGCGGTGGCGCTGGTTTTTGCCCATCTGGGATCAGGCATCCTACGAATGGAAACGGCCGCATTTTCCGGTTTTCTGATCGCACCGGCGGTCATTGGGTTGTGGGCAGGGCTGAAGTTTCAGGCACGGATTGATCAGGCTCGGTTCCGCAAGGTGACGTTGATCGTGTTGCTGATCGGCGGCCTGAATCTGCTTCGCCGGGGGCTGACGGGTTGAAGGGTCAGGCCCGGCTGTCCGCGTAGCGGAACGAGAAGTAGAGGATCAGCATCAGAAAAAACAAACCAGAGATATCGCCAATCAAAAAGGCGATGTATTCCGCCGTGGCGCTGCCAAAGGCCATGTTGGTCAGGATCGACACCAGAAACGACGTGACAATCCCCACACCCATGACACAGGCCCAGCATGGCCGTTTGTCGGGCCGGGGAAATAGGTCCCAGCCAAGCCCTTTACACAGATAAAACACCGCAGGCGCGGTCGCGACGGCAATGACCATTGCCATCAGGCGGCTGGGCAGGAACACGTCCCATCCGCCGACATAAGCGAAGACGATGAAAACACCGGGCAGCAGTGCAAAAACGGCGCGCCATCCCAACAGCCAGGCGGCCAGAACCCGTACGCCATGCGGCAGAAACAACAGGCTGGCCCGGCTGGGGTATTCAGGAAAAAACACGTTCTGAAGGGGCATCAGAACCTCAAACGTGAGGAACGATACCACCACATAGGCCAAAGAGGCGTAGAAGGTTTCGGTAGCCCATTTGCGCACGACAATCAGCCGTCGTCACAAAACGCAGCGGCTTCATCTGGGTGCATGAACGATATACCGCCCCCGGTTGGCGCTGCCGCTTTGTGACAGATACCCTTTCTGGACCAGCGATTTCAGCGCGCGGAAGAATGTCGGGCGCGAAACGCTTTTGACAAGGGTGTGTTCGATCAAACCGAAAGTGCGCACTTCCTCGTCGGATTTGGACAGTTCCTCGGCGGCATAGTAGATATCGCGCTCAACCGGAGAGAGCTTCTCGAGGCCCAGCGTTCGTTCCATGCTCTGCATGAGTTTGCGCAATTCAGTGAGTTTCGAAATTTCCGTCATGATTTTCCGTTTTCCCCTTAGTCAGGTTTCAGTCACCCGTGGTGATGAGAAACATGCAGTGTGGTGCTGTATTTGGCATGTCTCATATTGACACTCATCCCTCTGGGACTAAACAGGTTTCCTGATTAGGCTGCTCAATTTCCAAGGTGAGTGAGTTCTTGAGAGCTGCCCAAAAGTTCTTTCAGTTGCGGCCCGGTGCGTTTCGTGCCGGGCACTTTTTTGACCTTAATGAAAACGTGGGTAGCGCAATTCGCCGCATCAGGCAATGCAATTGCCAACACATATGGGTGAATACATCTATATGGCGAGCAGTGCTGCGCCTTTCACCCGGGTCCGGATGAAATCAGGGGCGCGGTGGCCCCTGAAATTGCCTTATCCGATTGCGACGGCTTTGATGTCTTCGTCGATAAAGGGCAGATATTGCTCAAAGTTTTCGGCAAACATCTGCACCAGTTTTCCAGCCTGTTTGTCGAAGGCTGCCTGATCGTCCCATGTGCGGCGCGGGTCCAGCAGGACTTCGGGCACACCGGGAACCGAGACCGGAACGTCAAAGCCAAAGCTGGCATCCTTGCGGAACTCCGCATCCGCCAGCGACCCTTCCAGCGCCGCAGTCAGCAGCGCGCGGGTTGCCTTGATGGGCATCCGGCTGCCAACGCCGTAAGCGCCTCCGGTCCAGCCGGTGTTCACCAGCCAGCAGGTCGCGCCGTGCTGGGCAATCTTGTCCCGCAGCAGGTTGCCGTAGGCCTCGGGGCGGCGCGGCATGAAAGGTGCGCCAAAGCAGGTCGAGAATGTGGGCTGAGGCTCGGTAATGCCACGCTCGGTACCGGCGACTTTCGACGTGAAGCCTGACAGGAAGTGATACATCGCCTGCGCCGGTGTCAGCCGCGCAATCGGGGGCAGAACACCAAATGCGTCGCAGGTCAGCATGATGATATTCTTTGGATGGCCGCCCAACGCCGATTTCGATGCGTTCGAGATATATTCCAGCGGATAGGCGCAACGCATGTTCGCTGTCAGGGAATCGTCGTCGAAATCCAGTTTTTTGGTCTCGGGATCGAAGACCATGTTCTCGATCACCGTGCCGAATTTCGTGGTGGTGGCGTAAATCTCGGGTTCTGCCTCGGCATTCAGGTTGATGGTCTTGGCATAGCAGCCACCTTCGAAGTTGAAAGTGCCGCGGTCGGACCAGCCGTGCTCGTCATCGCCGATCAGCACGCGGGACGGGTCGGCGGACAAGGTGGTTTTGCCGGTGCCGGACAGGCCGAAGAACACGGCGGTATCAACCGGGTTGCCCACAGCATGGTTGGCCGAGCAGTGCATCGGCATCACGCCCTTTTCGGGCAGCATGTAGTTCAGCAGGGTAAAGACCGACTTTTTGTTCTCACCTGCATATTCTGTGCCGCCGATCAGGATCAGCTTGCGGTCGAAGTTCAGCGCAATCACGGTCTCGCTGCGGCAGCCGTGCTTTTTCGGGTCCGCGCTGAAACTGGGGCAGTTGATGACGGTGAAATCCGCGGTGAACTCGTCCAAGTCAGCGCGATCCGGCCGGCGCAGCAGGTGGCGGATAAACAGGTTGTGCCAGGCCAGTTCGGTGACCATGCGCACGTTGATCGAATAGGCCGGATCGGCCCCACCGACCAGGTCCTGCACGAAATAGTCGCGACCCTTCATATGGGCCAGCATATCCTCATATAGCGCGTCAAAGCCCTGGGGGGTCATTGCGGCGTTGTTTTCCCACCAGATGGTGTCGGCGACGCTGTCGGTCTTGACAACATGCTTGTCTTTCGGAGACCGGCCTGTGAATTTGCCAGTCGTAACCAGAAACGCGCCGCCATTGCCCAGCGTGCCCTCGCCGCGCTTCAGCGCCTCTTCGATCAGCGCCGGTTCCATGAAGTTGTAATAGACATTGCCCAGACCCTCGATGCCCTGATCCTCGAGGCGGAATTGCGGGTTAACCCGTCCAGATGTCATGTGTGTCTTCTCCTGTGGCGGCGCGAAGGCTGTTTGGCCTTATGCGCTCTTGGGGCAGTATGCCGGGAAAAACCGGCGGATGGGCGGGTCTTATCACGGTCATTTAGGGCATGAACAGGACGGTTTGGCGCAGTTAGCGCAACCAAGTACAAGTTTAGCGCCACCAAGAATTTTCCGCCAAAAATCTGGGCGGCAATTTGCGGGCAGCAAGGCAAATTTGCCGCAAGCTTGCCCCAAGAAAGGCACGATTCGCAGTTACGGATTGATTCGGCGTCCTAAAAACGCCAACAATGCCTTACAAATAAGCCAATTATTGCAAGAGTGAGCAGGAATAGGGATGAACCCGATGTCAAAGATTGCACTGGTGGATGACGACAGGAACATTCTGACGTCGGTATCCATGACGCTCGAAGCCGAGGGTTTTGAGGTCGAAACATATAATGACGGGCAAGCTGCCCTGGATGCATTCAACAAGAAATTGCCGGACATGGCGGTGCTGGACATCAAGATGCCCCGCATGGACGGCATGGACCTGTTGCAAAGGCTGCGCCAGAAAACTCAGATGCCGGTGATCTTCCTGACATCCAAGGATGACGAGATCGACGAGGTTCTGGGCCTTCGCATGGGGGCGGATGACTATGTCAAAAAGCCTTTTTCACAGCGTCTTCTGGTCGAACGTATCCGCGCGTTGCTGCGCCGGCAGGAAGCGACCGAGGGCGATGTGTCCGCTGCCGCCTCTGGCGACGCCAAGGTCATGGAGCGTGGCGAGCTTCGGATGGATCCGCTGCGCCACGCCGTAAGCTGGAAGGGCACCGATGTTTCGCTGACAGTGACCGAGTTCCTGTTGTTGCAGGCGCTGGCGCAGAGACCGGGGTTCGTCAAAAGCCGCGATCAGTTGATGGATGTGGCCTATGACGATCAGGTTTATGTCGACGACCGCACCATCGACAGCCACATCAAGCGGCTGCGCAAGAAAATGCGCGCGGCAGATCCTGAGTTTTCGGCCATCGAAACCCTGTACGGCATCGGGTACAGATACAACGAAGAATAAGAACAGCCTTCTGATAAGGGGTAGCCGGGTCTCGTGCGCGATACCGAACAAGCCAATGCGCTGCGCGACGGAGATGTCGTTTTGGGGGATGACTGGGTCATCCCGCATGATCCCGAGTCCCATGAACTCAGGGCAACGCGGTCGCGACGCAATCTGTTTTCTCTGCGCGGCTCTCCTCTGGCGCGCAAGATCATCACGTTCAACCTGATCGCCCTGGTCATTCTTGTGACCGGGTTGCTGTATCTGGACGATTCACGCAAGGAGCGGGTCCAGCAGACGGCGCGCAATCTGGTGGGTGATGCCCAGCTGGTCAGCAACGTGTTCGAAACCCAGCTGCGTCAGGCGGATTCCGACGGCCCCCGGGACGCTGCTGATCTGGATGTCAGGGACACGTTGTCCGGACTTACACTGCCCGATGGCGGCGAGGTCTTCATTTATGATGCCCAGGGCACCCTGATCGGCTGGACCCGAGGCGCTTCGCTGCCGGCGCAAATGCCTCTCGGGTTGGAGTCAGGGGCCGATGCGCCAACCGGCAGTACAGTTATCAGTGACGGTCTCAATGCCGTCTGGATGGGTCTGACGACAGTATTCACGAAACCGCAGGAAACCGATCCACCGACGCTTGCACAACGCGTACAGGAAATCATCCCGCAGGCATTGCTGGGCAATGTTCAAATGCAGGCGGTTCAGGATGATGCAGGGGAAACCGCAATCGTGGCGGCTGCGCCCATTCTGTTTGACGGAAGCCCGGTCGGTGCCGTTGCCATGGCCGGTCCGGCCGGTGAGATTGATGCGCTTGCCCGGCAGGAGCAGGAGCGCATTCTGCAGATGTTCGTGGTGGCCCTGCTGGTGTCTGTCGGCCTGAGCCTTGTTCTTGCATCAACCATCGCCAACCCGCTTGCGGATCTGGCGGCGGCTGCCGAGATGGGCAGGGACAGGGGGGCTGGTGTCAATCCGGGCCGCATTCGAATTCCCGACCTCAGCGCCCGCCCCGATGAAATCGGGCAGCTCAGCGGAGCGCTGCGAGGGATGGTGACCGCGCTTTACAACCGGATCGATGCGAACGAGCAGTTTGCGGCGGACGTGGCGCATGAAATCAAGAACCCGCTTGCAAGCCTGCAATCGGCAGTCGGGACGCTTCGCATGGTCAAACGCGACGACCAGCGCGAGAAACTTTTGGGCGTGATCGAACATGACGTGCGGCGCCTGGACCGGTTGGTCAGTGATATTTCCAACGCATCCCGACTGGATGCCGAACTGGTCAAGGAAGAGGAGCAGCCCTTTGATCTGCTCAAGCTGCTGGGCAATCTTGGGCAGTATCTGGGCGAAGACGCGCGGTCGAAAGGGATCGACTACATCACCGATCTGCCGCCCGACCCGATTGTGATCAACGGGCTTGAGGCGCGACTGGCACAGGTTTTCGTCAATCTGATCACCAATGCGATTTCCTTCTGTGAGGAAAGCGATGCCATTCGGGTCTGGGTACGACAGCGCGAGAACCGGGTTCTGGTGGTGGTGGAAGATACCGGTCCGGGCATACCCGATCAGGCGCTGACCAAAGTGTTCAAACGCTTCTACTCGCAGCGCCCGGTCGAGCATTTTGGGAACAACTCGGGCTTGGGACTTGCGATTTCAAAACAGATTGTCGAGGCCCACGGCGGTGTGATCTGGGCGGAGAATATCCGTCCGACCGAAGCGGACATAACTTCGGATCCTTTGGGCGCCCGGTTTGTTGTCGGGCTTCCTTTGTAGGCATATGTCCAGCCCGACCCTTTCTGCCATCGAACAACAGAACACAGCTTGTATCCATGCCGCTTGCGTCAGCATCGAAGGGCACGGCCTTCTGATCGTGGGGCGTTCTGGCGCGGGCAAGTCGTCACTGGCGCTGCAGATGATGGCGCTCGGGGCACGGCTTGTTGCGGACGACCGGGTCAATCTGCATGTACGGGATGGCCATGTGATCGCCGACGCCGTTCCGGAGCTGCGGGGCGTGATCGAGGCGCGTGGTATCGGCCTGTTGCGCGCAGACTCTAAGGGTCCGGTTCCTGTCAGCCTCGTTGTGGATCTGGACCAGAGCGAACCCGCACGTCTGCCCGAGCCACGGATGGTGGTTCTGCTGGGGCATCCTGTTCCCTTGCTTTGGGGCGGTGAAGTCCCCAATTTGGCCGCAGCATTGGTACAATTTATGAAAATGGGACGAATGGATCCGGAATGGCCCGGGAACTGACAGCACAGCGGCGTATCGTTCTGGTCACCGGGCCTTCGGGTGCCGGACGTTCGACCGCAATCCATGTTCTCGAAGATCTGGGCTTTGAAGCCATCGACAACCTGCCCATGGGGCTGTTGACACGCCTTCTGGATGGCCCGGAAAGCGACCGGCCCATGGCGCTTGGGATCGACGCGCGCAACCGCGATTTTTCAACCATCGGATTCATTGAACTGGTGGCGAAACTCAGCCGGATGGAACAGGTCGATCTGACCACCCTTTATCTGGATTGCAGCGATGACGTGCTGCTGCGACGCTTTTCCGAAACCCGCCGGCGGCACCCGGTGGCAAGGGATTCCAGCCCCGAATCCGGCGTACGCCAGGAAAAGGAGCTGCTGGCCCCGATCCGCGAAATTGCCGATACGCTGATCGACTCGACAGCACTGAATGTCCATCAGTTGCGCGATGAGGTCGAGCGATGGTTCGCACCTCAGGGCGGCCGACATCTGGCGGTGTCGATTGAATCCTTTTCGTACAAGCGCGGCCTGCCAAGGGGACTGGACATGGTGTTTGACTGCCGGTTTCTGGCCAATCCGTACTGGCGCCCTGAATTGCGCGCGGCCGATGGTAGAAACCCGGATGTTGCAAGCTATGTTCAGTCGGATATGAACTACGGACCGTTCTTCGACAAGGTCGTCGATCTGCTCAGGCTTTTGCTGCCGGCCTTCCGGGCCGAGGGCAAGGCGCATCTTTCGGTTGCGTTTGGCTGCACAGGTGGGCAACATCGCTCGGTCGCGATGGCCGAAGCGGTCGCAAAAGCCCTTGCGGAAGAGGGCCAGCAGGTGGCAATCAGACACCGCGAAATGGAACGACGCTCGTTGAATGTGAGGCCGGATTGATCGGGATCGTAATTGTAGCGCATGGCAGGCTGGCCGAAGAATACCTGGCCGCGATGCAGCACGTGGTCGGGACACAGCCGGGTCTTGTCGCGATCCCGATCGAGGCCGATCATGATCGCGACGCCAAACAAACCGAAATATGCCGTGCTGCGGATCAGGTCGACGCCGGCGACGGTGTCGTTGTCGTGACTGACCTGTTTGGCGGCAGCCCGTCGAATCTGAGCATGCGGGCCTGCGCCCCGCAGGATCGTCGCATACTTTACGGCGCAAACCTTCCCATGTTGATCAAACTGGCCAAAAGCCGCCACTTGCCCGTCGGCGATGCCGTCCGGCAAGCGATTGAGGCTGGACGAAAATATATCAATGCGCAGAATGTCACGTTGGACTAAAATCGGATTAATTGACCATGACCACCCGAAGCTTGAAAATTATTAACGAAAAGGGCCTACACGCCCGTGCCTCAGCCAAGCTGGTCGAGGTGGTCGAGGGATTTGATGCCAGTGCCGAGGTTTCGCGGGACGGACTTTCTGCATCCGGTGACAGTATAATGGGCCTTTTGATGTTGGCAGCATCGCGCGGAACCACTATTGACGTCGAGACGTCCGGACCGGATGCTGAGGCGTTGGCGGAAGCCTTGGAAACTTTGGTGAACGACAAGTTCGGAGAGGGATTCTGAGCCGGTCCTGCCAGGACAGGAAGAACGGGAAAACCAGGAATTGGCGGAAACAACGCACGAGACCAAGACGAACCCGGTGGTAGATGGGGCCGGTGAACAAGGCGAAATCTATGATCGCAGAACGCTGACCTACGCCAACTCGTTTGACGATGCCTGGACTTCGGCTGCCATTCGGGTCATCGAATGGTGCACCGGAAAACTGACCATTTTGCGAATGGTCAATAAATTCGAAAAAAAGAACGAGTTGTATCGCGGCCAGCGTTTCTGGGGCGGCGCGCTCGAGGTGATGGGCATCAAACTGACCACGCCGCAGGAACAGATCGATCGCATTCCCAGGGAAGGCCCGGTCGTTGTGGTCGCCAACCACCCCCATGGCATGGTTGACGGCATGATTTTTGCCGAACTGATCGGCCGTGTGCGCAGCGATTATCGCATCCTGACCCGCTCGGTTCTGACCGGCCTGGATGAAGCTGCGACATCGTTCATGATCGCGGTTCCGTTTCCGCACGACCCTGAAGCCCAGGCCAAGATGCTGGAAATGCGCGGCAAGGCGATGGAACACCTCAAGAATGGCGGCGTGGTAGCCTTGTTCCCTTCGGGCGTGGTGATGTCTTCGGACAGTTGGTTCGGCCCCGCACAGGAACGGGAATGGAACGTCTTTACGGCGAAGATGATCCGCCGGTCCGGTGCTCAGGTCGTGCCGATCTTTTTTCCTGGTTGCAACTCGCGCTGGTATCAGATCGCAAACCGTGTTTCCCCGATCCTGCGTCAGGGGCTACTGCTGCACGAGATCGTAAGGTCCTGCAACAAACCGCAGTCTCCGGTCATCGGTGATCCGGTATCGCAGGACGACATGCAACTGCTCGAAAAAGACCCGCGCGGGTTCATGGCATGGCTTAGAAAGCACACCTTGGCTCTGGGCGGTGGGACCAGGGCCTGATCCGCGTCTTCATCTGGCTGAAAACATCCCGGGGGTGAGCCCGGATAAAATCCGGGCGAGGGGGCTGGCCCCCTGTGCGTCAGCGCGTTGGTATTGGGACTTCCCCACGATAATCATAGAACCCGCGCTCGGTCTTGCGCCCCAGCCAGCCGGCCTCGACGTACTTTGTCAGCAGTGGACACGGACGGTACTTGGTGTCGGCCAGACCCTCATGCAACACATTCATGATCGCCAGGCAGGTATCCAGGCCGATGAAATCCGCCAGCTCCAACGGCCCCATCGGATGATTGGCGCCCAGCTTCATTGACTGGTCGATGGACTGAACACTACCGACACCCTCATACAACGTATAAACCGCTTCGTTGATCATCGGCATCAGGATCCGGTTCACGATGAAGGCCGGAAAATCTTCGGCGCTGGCTGCGGTCTTGCCCAGCCGGTCCACAACAGCTTTGCAGGCCTTGTAAGTCGCTTCATCCGTTGCGATGCCGCGGATCAATTCGACCAGCTGCATGACTGGAACAGGGTTCATGAAGTGAAACCCCATGAACCGTTCCGGACGGTCGGTCCGGCTGGCAAGACGCGTGATCGAAATGGAAGAGGTGTTCGAAGTCAGGATCGTATGGGGCTGCAGATGCGGTTGAAGGTCCTCGAAAATGGCCTGCTTGATCGTTTCGCGTTCGGTCGCGGCCTCGATCACAAGATCGGTTTGACCCAGTTTAGGCAATTCAAGCGTGGTATCGATGCGCAAAAGGGCGGCCTGCATGGCCTCGTCGGTGATCTTTCCGCGGGACACCTGCCGGACAAGATTCCCTTCGATCGTCGCCAGAGCATTGTCCAGCGCCTCCTGGCTGACGTCGGTCAGAAGGACGTCATATTCCGCCAGCGCCAAAACATGGGCGATGCCATTGCCCATCTGGCCCGCGCCGATCACTCCGACTGATTTTACATCCATGTTCAGGTGCCTTTGTCCCATAGGTTGATCCGACACTATCGGCAGATCGGGGCGGGCGGCAAGGGGTTGGATCAGGCTGAATTTGCTTCAAATGCGCACATTAGGGTTTTATCAATTCCTGCGGCCGCAAGATGGCACCCGGGTGAAAAACAGGTGGGTGTTATGAGCTATCTTCAGGTCGGCTCGGGCCGGGTCGATGTTGCCGTTTGCCAATATGAACAATCCAGGCTCTGGTTTCGCGGGCCTGAGAAGCGACCGGACAAGTCCTCAGTGGTTTGTGTTGGCGGCGACGAAACATTCGGGCGGTTCGTGGATCAGCCGTTCCCTTCAGTGCTGGAAGGGCGTGTGGGAAAGTGTTGTGTCAATCTGGGCAGCCTGTTTGCCGGGGCCGAGGCGTTGGTGCGCGATCAAGGGATACTGAACCTGGTGAATGGTTCCGGGCTGTGCGTGTTGCAGATCCCCGGACTTGCCGGTCAGTCGAACCCATTTTACCGGGTGCATCCCCGCCGAAATGACCGCTTTATTGAGCCGACGCGTAAACTCGTAGACCTTTATCCCGAAGTTGATTTCACAGAGTTTCACTTTGTGAAGCATCTTTTGACGCGGCTATTGGATCTTGGGGCCGCCCGGTTTGCGTTGTTAGCCCAGGGTTTGCAGGATCAGTGGTGCAAAAACCTGCAGTCCTTTCTCGAGCGTGTTGGACCGCCAGTGATCTTGCTGTGGCTGCGCGTGCACAGGCAATCGCCATGCGATGTTGGCGGGCAATTGCTGGTCGACAGGCCAATGGTCGAGCAATTCCGATCGCATTGCGCGGGCATTGTCGAGTTGTCGGTCAGCGTTGCCGGCGCTTCGGACGAACTTGAGGACGTGCTGTTCGGAACATTGCAGCAGCCCATGGCAGAGCACATGATCGGCCCGGCCGCACACAGGGCCATCGCGGATGCTCTGGTGCCGGTTATACAAGATCTGAACTGAAAAAGGCTCGCCTTGCGGCGGGCCTTGAAGATTTCTCGTCGAAAAAACTGTGTTCTTGATCAGCCAAGCTTTTCGGTCAGTTCCGGAACGGCCTGGAACAGGTCGGCAACCAGTCCGAAGTCGGCGACCTGGAAGATCGGCGCTTCTTCATCCTTGTTGATTGCGACGATGACCTTCGAGTCCTTCATGCCAGCCAGGTGCTGGATCGCGCCCGAGATGCCTACGGCAACGTACAGGTCTGGAGCCACGACCTTACCGGTCTGACCCACCTGCCAGTCGTTCGGAGCGTAACCCGAGTCGACCGCCGCGCGCGATGCGCCAACAGCGGCACCCAGCTTGTCAGCCAGGGCTTCGATCAGTTTGAAGTCTTCTTCGGAGCCAACACCGCGGCCACCTGAAACAACAACGCCAGCCGAGGTCAGCTCGGGGCGGTCGCTGGCCGCAACCTTGTCCTCGACCCAGGACGACAGGCCCGGATTTTCGCCGACCGAGATGGTCTCGACCGGGGCCGAACCACCTTCGCCCGCCGCGTCAAAGCTGGCGGTCCGCAGGGTGACGACCTTTTTGGCGTCGTTCGATTTCACGGTCTGGATCGCGTTGCCTGCATAGATCGGGCGTTCGAAGGTCGAACCGTCCACAACGCCGGATGCATCCGAGATCACCATCACGTCAAGCAGGGCTGCAACGCGCGGCATAACGTTCTTGGCGTCGGTGGTGGCAGGGGCAACGATGTGTTCGTACCCGTCGGCCAGACCCACGATCAGCGCTGCGGTCGATTCCGCCAGGCGGTGGCCCAGCGAAGCGTCTTCGGCAACCAGAACCTTGGAAACGCCGTCGATCTTGGCAGCGGCTTCACCAGCGGCAGCGGCGGAACCGCCAGCGGCCAGAACGGTTACATCGCCCAGAACTTTCGCGGCATTGACGGCCTTGGCGGTGGCGTCCAGCGACAGCTCACCATTGTTGACTTCAGCGAGAAGAAGAACAGCCATTACACAGCCCCCGCTTCTTTGAGTTTCTCGACCAGCTCGTCGACCGAGCCCACGATGATGCCCGCAGCGCGTGCCGGCGGCTCTTCGGTCTTGACGATTTCCAGACGCGGAGTGACGTCGACGCCGTAATCGGCGGCGGTTTTCTCGTCCAGCGGCTTTTTCTTCGCCTTCATGATGTTGGGCAGCGACGCATAGCGCGGCTCGTTCAGACGCAGATCAACGGTCACGATGGTCGGCATCTTGACGCTGATGGTCTGCAGGCCGCCGTCCACCTCGCGGGTGATCTTGGCGGTGTCGCCTTCAATGTCCAGCTCGGACGCGAAGGTGCCCTGGCTCCAGCCCAGCAGGGCCGACAGCATCTGGCCGGTGGCGTTCATGTCGTTGTCGATCGCCTGCTTACCCGCCAGAACGATGCCCGGCTGTTCTTCCTCGACCACTTTGGCAAGGATCTTGGCAACGGCCAGCGGTTCGATGTCCTGATGCACGTCATCGGCAGCAACGACCAGAATGGCGCGGTCCGCGCCCATGGCCAGAGCGGTCCGCAGCGTCTCCTGCGCCTGCTTCACGCCGATCGAGACGGCCACGACTTCCTCAGCTTTGCCAGCCTCTTTCAGGCGGATCGCCTCTTCCACTGCAATCTCGTCGAACGGGTTCATCGACATCTTTACATTGGCGAGATCAACACCGCTCCCGTCCGCCTTCACGCGAACCTTCACGTTGTAGTCAATCACGCGCTTGACAGGCACAAGTACCTTCATTTTTGCGTACGCTCCTTACAAAAACGGCAAGCCGCGTCGCGACTCCACCAATGCTCTCGGGGTGTAGATAGCGTCTCAATCCGCGCGACAACAGAGCAAAATCGTCACGTCGTAAGCTTGAGACGTCGCGTTTCATGATTTTTTTACGTAACGGTAGTGTCGCAGTGGGAACGGGTTGGTGCGCGACGGGACGAGTGGCGGACCGGAACAGACGCTTTACTGTGATTGTCGGGCCGAGGCCTCACCCTTCCGGTCGCCACCGGGTCTACAGGACACCGTGCCGCTTTCAGCGGTTCGCGCCCGGAACCCACAAAACGTCAGTCTGGCCGTTGTTGTTGGCGCAGCGGGCGGCGACGAAGAACCAATCGCTCAGCCGGTTCAAATATTTCACGGCGACTACGTTGACGGGCTCCATATTGGACAGTTCGACCACCAGACGCTCGGCCCGCCGCGACACCGTGCGACATACATGCAATTGCGCCGCCAGCCGGGTGCCGCCCGGCAGGATGAAACTGCGCAGCGGCTCCAGCCGTTCGTTCATGGCGTCGATCTCGGCTTCCAGCCGGTCGATCTGTGCCGGAGCGATCCGCAATGGCGGGTAATCCGCCTCGGCATCCTTTTCCATATCGGGACGGCACAGATCAGCACCCAGATCGAACAGATCGTTCTGGATGCGCGCCAGCGCTGCTTCGACATCGCCATCGGCTTCCGCGCGGGCGACGCCGACAAAGGCGTTCAGTTCGTCCACCGTGCCATAGCCGGCCACACGGCCCGAGTATTTGGCGACCCGTTCGCCATTGCCAAGCGCGGTTTTGCCATCGTCGCCTGTGCGCGTGTAGATTTTGTTCAGAACAACCATTTATTGCCCTCCCTGTCCGCGCAGATAGACGTAGAGCACAATCAGCACCACGGCAATGAACTGAAACAGGATGCGCAGGCGCATCATCTTGTTGCTTTTGTGGGCCGCTTCGGTCCCACCTTTGCCAAAGTTTGCAATGCCCAAAGCCAAAACGACGACAACTGCCGCCATGGCCAAAAGCAAGACCAGCATGATCAGGTCCATGGAGCCCTCGTCCGCGTTTGTTTTCACGCCTCCATCTAGCGGGCGCAGCGGCAAAAGCGAATGGGTTTTTGTGTCTCAGCCCAATGACAGAATGCGATCTATGGTTTTTGTGGACAAAACCCGGCGCAGATACCCGGCGATGTAGGTGGGCGTGGTGACGTAATAGCGCGCGCGCGGTCTTTTCGCGCTCACGGCAATCGCGAGTTTGTCGGTCACGGCTGATGCGGGCAGTTCAAACCGGTCGGGGCCAGAAGATTCGTAGAGTCGCGTCAGCAGCGAAGTTTCGTATTTTTCCCGCAATGCCGAGTTTTCCCAGTCGATGAACCGTTCAAACACCGGGATCGAGTTTTCCCGAATTTTCGAAGTGATCGGCCCGGGTTCGATCAGGACGACCTTAATATCGGTATCCCTGAGCTCCAGCCGCAGGGTGTCGGTCAGACCCTCAATCGCGTATTTCGTCGCGACATACGCACCGCGCCAGGGGAACGCGACCAGTCCAAGCACCGATGAGCATTGTACTATACGACCGTGACCCTGACGCCGCATCACCGGGATGACCTGCCGGGTCAGTTCGTGCCAGCCAAATACATTGGATTCGAATATGACGCGCAACCCATCCGTCGGCACGTCTTCTATCGCACCGGGCAATCCATGTGCACCATTGTTGAACAGTGCATCCAGCGTGCCGCCGGTCGACTCAAGCACCTGTGCCAGGCCTGTTCGGATACTATCCGCATCTGCATAATCGATTCGCGGACTGTCAAAGCCCTGTGCCCTCAGCCTGTCGCAGTCGCGCTGTTGGCGGCAGGCCGCGAAGACTCGCCAGCCGCGGGCGCGCATCCCATGAGCCGCATCCAGGCCAATACCGGAAGAGCAGCCTGTGATCAGAATGGATTTCTGCATGTCATCCCCGAGATGTTCTTTTGCCAAAAGCTATGGCGCGGTCCCGGTCAGGACAATGACATCGCTGTGTCAGTTTTCTGTTTTTCGGATCAGTGAGGCGGAAATCCATCCGATCTGTTGCCCGGGCAACACGCGCAGCCGCAGCCAGCCGGTTCCCGAATCGCCAATCACTTCGACCTTCTGTCCGATCGAAACCTTGCCAACGACCGGATAGATCGTGCCGGGCCCATCGCGCATGTTGACGCGGGTGCCCGTAACTTCGCGGATGTCTTTTGCGGGCTCGGTGGGGGCAACGGTCTGCGAAACCCCGTCGGGCACCTCAGGTGTGATCTGACGCAGCGCTGCCGCACCCTGATCCAGAGACGCCAGAGAGAATGTCGCGGCCTGATCGCCAAACAGGGACAGGTCTGAACTCAGCCCAACAGCAACCTGCGTCAGCTGCGCCTGAGTATCGACCTGAACAGGCGCCGGTTCAGGTTCCGGCTTTGGCTTCTCGGGTTCGACCGGCTTAATAGCGGCTTTTTTCACAAGGTCTTCCGCCGGGGCCGGGGCAATCTGCTTTGGTGCAGGTTTGGGAACTGACGCCACTTGCACAGGTTTTTCCGTGCGCAGGCCGCGCGGCTCGAAATCGGGGCCGCCGCTCATCACGTAGAAGCTCCATCCGAGCAGAGCAAAGGTAACAAGTATAAGGCGCGTCATGACGCAATCCCCCGGGTAATCGCAACAACAAACAGGCACCATTCAATTGATGAAAGTTTAGCATAGCTTGGGGATTGAGTCGAAAGATGGGGGAAATCCGGGGCTTGCCTCCCCGTGTTGCAAAAAGCGCGACTTGTCCCCAGTAAATTGCGCGCTGCTTGCTTTACCGCGCCGCGCTTGCGTCGTATCACATCATATATGAACGACACGATCGACGACCCCAACATGGAGACCCCCGGCAACGGGGGTGAGGTAGCCGAACCGCTGCGCCGCGCAATTGGCGAACGCTATCTGACCTATGCGCTGTCCACCATTATGCATCGGGCCTTGCCCGACGCGCGGGATGGGTTGAAACCGGTCCACCGGCGAATCCTCTATGCGATGAGAGAGCTGCGACTCAGCGCAACCGGAGGATTCAGGAAGTCGGCCAAGATTTCCGGCGATGTGATGGGCAACTATCACCCGCACGGGGACGCCGCGATTTACGACGCGATGGCGCGTCTGGCGCAGGACTTCAACGTCCGTTACCCGCTGGTCGACGGGCAGGGGAATTTCGGCAATATCGACGGCGACAACCCGGCGGCCTCGCGATATACCGAGGCGCGGATGACCATCGTGGCCGAGGCGCTGCTTGAGGGGCTGAACGAAGACGCCGTCGATTTCCGCGACAACTATGATGGCACCCTGACTGAGCCGGTCGTGCTCCCCGCGCAGTTCCCGAACCTTTTGGCCAACGGGGCCAGTGGTATCGCGGTGGGGATGGCCACGAACATCCCGCCGCACAACATCTCGGAACTCTGCGACGCCTGTCTGCATCTGATTAGGACACCCGACGCCCGCGACGACACGTTGTTGAACTATGTTCCCGGCCCGGACTTCCCGACCGGCGGCGTGATTGTCGAGCCGCCAGAGAATATCGCACAGGCCTATCGCACCGGGCGCGGTTCGTTCCGTCTGCGCTGCAAGTTCGAGGTCGAGGATCTGGGGCGAGGTCAGTGGCAGATCGTTGTTACCGAGATCCCCTATCAGGTTCAGAAATCGAAACTGATCGAAAAGATCGCCGAACTGATCCAGACCAAGAAAATCCCGATCCTCGCGGATGTGCGCGACGAATCTGCCGATGACATTCGCCTGATCCTGGAACCACGCTCCAAGAACGTGGACCCCGAGGTGCTGATGGGGATGCTCTACCGCAACTCGGATCTTGAGGTGCGGTTCAGTCTGAACATGAACGTGCTGATCGACGGGGTGACGCCCAAGGTTTGCTCGATGAAGGAGGTGCTGCGCGCCTTCCTCGACCACCGGCAAGAGGTGCTGATCCGCCGCTCGCGCCACCGTCTGGGCAAGATTGATCACCGTTTGGAGGTGTTGGAGGGCTTTATCGTCGCGTTCCTCAACCTCGACCGCGTGATCGACATCATCCGCTACGATGACGACCCCAAGGCCGCGCTGATGCGCGAGGATTGGGGTATCGACCACGTCCGCGCGACCAGCGAAGCTGACTATGTCTCACCCAAGCCGGGCGAGGGCGAACTGTCCGAGGTTCAGGTCGACGCGATCCTCAACATGCGCCTGCGCAGCCTGCGCCGTCTGGAAGAGATGGAGCTGGTTCGCGAACGTGACGAATTGATGCTGGAGCGCGCCAACCTTGAAGACCTGCTGGCCGATGAGGGCCTGCAATGGGCCAAAATCGCCGAGCAACTGAAAGAGACCAAGAAGACATTCGGCAAAGACTACGAAGGCGGCGCGCGCCGGACGCGGTTCGCCGAAGCGGGGCAGGTCGAGGAAGTGCCGCTTGAGGCGATGATCGACCGCGAGCCGATTACGGTCGTCTGCTCTCAGATGGGTTGGATTCGCGCCATGACCGGCCATATCGACCTGAAGCGTGAACTGAAGTTCAAGGATGGCGACGGCCCACGGTTCATTTTCCACGCCGAAACGACTGATCGCCTGCTGGTGTTTGCCTCAAACGGGCGGTTCTACACGGTCAGCGCCGCCAACCTGCCCGGCGGGCGGGGCATGGGCGAGCCGCTGCGCCTGATGGTCGACCTGCCGAATGAGGCGCAGATCATCGACATTTTCATTCACAAGCCAGGCCGAAAGCTGCTTGTCGCATCGGATGCGGGCAACGGATTTATGGTGCCCGAGGATGATGTGCTGGCCCAGACCCGCAATGGCAAACAGGTGCTGAACGTCAAAGGCGACGAAACCGCGATGATCTGTAAACCAGTGGATGGGGATCACGTGGCCGTTGTGTCTCAGAACGGCAAGTTCCTTGTGTTCCCGACTGAAGACCTGCCCGAGATGACACGCGGCAAGGGCGTGCGCCTTCAGAAATATAACATGGCACGCGGCCGCCAGGGCACGCTGGAGCTGGATGGCGGGTTGTCCGACATCACCACTTTCAACTGGGAAGAGGGCCTGAAGTGGTCGATGGGTGGTGACAAGACCCGGCACGAGGCCGATATGTCCCAGTGGCTGGCCAAACGTGCCAGCGTTGGTAAAAAACCTCCCTATGGCTTCCCGCGCGACTATAAATTCTCGTGATCAGGGCGCGCTTGCGGGTGGATTTCTGCCGATACGACTTGGCACAGGCCGTATCGGTGCGCTAGATCAAAGAAAAACAGGCCTATCGAGACGAGAACATGTTGCGCATTCTGACCCTGATCACCGGATTGGCCCTGATGGCCGCTTGCACCCAGACGCAGGTTTATGAAGAGCCAGAATCGCTGGGCGAATTCAAGCTGCGGGTCAACTATGCCTTTGCCGAAAAGGCGGTGCAGGGCCCGGTGTCGCGGGATGCGACGCCTGATGAATGGACCGCAGCCATTCAGAACGCGGTCGACATTCGCCTGGGTCGCTACTCCGGTGCACAGGAATATGACATCGGTATCAGTCTGGAAGGCTATATGCTGGCGCCTCCGGGCATTCCGGTAATCTACAATCCCAAAAGCACGGCGATTGTTCTGGTAAACGTCTACGACGTGAACAAGAAAGAGTTTCTGGCCAAGGGCAAACAGTTTCAGGTTCTTGAGGACACGACCGGCGGAAGTGCCCTGAAAGGTTCGGGACACGAGCGGACCAAAGAAGAGCAGATGAGCGGGCTTGCCCTGAAAGTCGCCGACCGGGTTGAGGAGTGGCTGGCCGAGGAACACAAGGATAATGGCTGGTTTGATCGGCGGCCCGATCTGATCCGGCCGCTCGAATCCGGGGATGTTACGCAAAATCCGGCATAAGGGGCCGCTTTTCCCTCAGGATGTGCTTGATTTTCCCCATTGAACCAAATATCTCGCGCGCGCAGATGTAACCACGGGACCAAGGGTCCCCCAAATCGCAAAAGGGCGCCTGAGGAATGGCAAAGGAAAAGTTTGAGCGTACAAAACCGCACGTCAACATCGGCACGATTGGGCACGTTGACCACGGCAAGACGACGCTGACGGCGGCAATCACCAAGTATTTCGGTGACTTCAAAGCGTATGACCAGATTGACGGTGCGCCGGAAGAGAA